>CBFGYX010000059.1:0-8701 GCA_965653075.1 uncultured bacterium | reverse complement strand
GAGCCGTGAGCGGTGAGCGATCAGCCGTGAGCCGTGAGCGAGGAGCCGTGAGCTAACCAGTGAAAACCAAAACCTGATGACCACAAACCAACCACCACAAACCAACCACCAAAAACCAACGACCACACACCAACAACCAAAAACTGACCACTAAAAACTGCCCCCCAACCGCCGCGTCGACCCGCGTTCGATCAGGGTAGCCTCAACAACTGTGTGGCGCGCTTCGACCTCATCATGCTCCCCTTTCATCTGACGGATCAACAGCTCGGCAGCCAGCCGGCCGATGTGCCTCTTCGGTGCACCAACCGTGGTCAGAGGTACGGACAAATACGCCGCCGCCGGAATGTCATCAAATCCGACAACGGAAACGTCTTCGGGCACGGATAGCCCGAGCTCCGTCACAGCTCGCAACACACCCATCGCCACGACATCGTTAAAACATGTGACCGCCGTAGGACGCTCATCAGATGGCTTCGAAAAAATCTTCAGCGCAGCATCATAGCCGTCCTGGAAGTGAGCGCCGGCCGGGACGATGCACTCGGACGAGAATTGCAGTGGCGACTGGCTGTATGCGCGCTCAACTCCGCTGATACGATCGCGTGTGTGTTGCGTGTAAGATGGTCCGGCAAGGTGGACGATCCGGCGGTGGCCGAGCCCGATCAGGTGTGCAGCGGCCGTCTGCGATGCCTGGACGTTGTCGATGCTCACCACGTAGGCGTGGAGGCCCTGCACGTGCTCAAGCAGCGTAAACGGAAATCCGGATCGACGAAGTAAGAATAGGTGAGACAGATCGACTCGCTCATGGAGCACCGGAGCCACAATGACGCCTTTCATCTGGCGGTGCCGGAAGGTCTCGATCAGCTCGCCTTCCTTCGAAAAGTCTCCGCCTGACGAACTCACGAACGTCATATACCCCGCCTGGTCAAACGCTTCGGTCGCTCCAATCACCACCTCTGCGTAGAACGGATTGTCCATCTCCTTCACAACGAACCCCACTCCGGGATCGATGCCGGGAGGATCGAAGATGGTCGACCCCAGACTGCGCGCAGCCGCCATCGGCGTATAGCCAAGCCGGTCGATCACCTCGAGGACGCGCCGGCGAGTGGGCTCACGCACCGTCGGCCGATCATTGATTACGGCGGACACTGTGCCCGTCGACACCCCCGCGTGCCGCGCCACATCACGGATGGTTACGCGCCTTTCTGCCATATCGAAATCCGCGACAAATGAAACGGTTCAATGTTCATTGCGAACGTGTTCGAATATAGTCGATCAGACTTCCTGATCCAAGGAAAAGCGATTTTAGTGTGATTTACGCGGCTACTCGCCGTCATTGCTTTCAATTGGATAGGCGCGCGTTTACTTTATCGTTTCAGCCGTTCATATGTCATAAATTACGGCGCGACTGCGTTTGCCGGTCGTCACTGTGTGTATCACTCAATCGAGATCATCATGCCATTAGCCGATCTTAGACCGCAGGCCAAACAGCGTACTCCGGATGAGCTGGTTCGACATCTGAACGAGTTCGAACTCAACCTTGGTTTCACCGCCGGAATCTGGATCCTGTCGCCGGCCGACTCGCGTTTCCATGGACGCTACAAGAAGGACGTTCCGCTCGAAGCCCGGCTCGAGACGGCAGCTTCGCTCAAGGACTACGGCCTCGTAGCGCTGGAGGCACATTATCCAAACGAGGTCAACGAAGACAACTTGCAGCTCTGGCTGGACTTCCAGCGCGACACGGGCATCCGGCTGCTTACCGTCATCCCCCACCTGTTCTACGACGCCCAGTTCGAGTTCGGCTCGCTGTCGAACCCCGATGA
Organism: uncultured bacterium; assembly: GCA_965653075.1. Classification (GTDB taxonomy): domain Bacteria; phylum Bacteroidota; class Rhodothermia; order Rhodothermales; family CAZKDQ01; genus CAZRTY01. Next base: position 6,881 of record CBFGYX010000059.1, on the reverse strand, counting down.
CGCCGTCCGCCGCGTAGCCATTGAGCGTGTAACACGTTCCCTCGCCATGGCCAAGGAAATCGACGCCGACTTCTCGGTTGTATGGCCGGGCATCGATGGTTACGAAAATCCGTTTGGGATCGACCTGACCGGTATGCGCCGCCGCTTCGCGGAGGGAATGGCTGAGGCGATGGACGCCGCGCCGGGAATGCGCATCGCGTTTGAACCCAAGCCGTACGAGCCCCGCGGACGCATTCTCTACGGCCTCACCCCGGAAGGCGTACTGCTGGGCCGGCAGGTAGAGTCGATGCTTGAGAATGAGGAGAACCGTCGCCTGCTCGACGAAGGTCATAAGCTGTTCTGCATGAACCCGGAGATCGGGCACGTGCACATGGGCTTCGAAGATCTTCCCTACGCACTCTCGTGGCCGCTTTCGGAAGGTCGCCTTGCGCACACCCACTGGAACAGCCAGCCGCTGGGCAACTACGACCAGGACCTCAACGTCGGTGCCGTATCCCCCGAACAGCTCGAGGCCGGCATGTACGTCCTCAAGATGTACGGCTACGAAGGTCTGTTCGGTATCGACATCAACCCGGAGCGCATGCCCGCTGATGTGGCGCTGAAGATTTCCATGGATGCACTGCGTGCGGCCAACGATCGCGTAAACTCGTTTGATCACGAGCGGATCATCGAGGCAACGACCAGGCCCGCTGAGAATCGCGGATTCATTGAAGCCTATCTGATCAGGGCACGCGCAGCGAATCCGGATAAGTTACCTTCAATCGAAGATTCACTGCGCACGCACGAATCGTGACGCGCCGATGGGGTCGTCTCCCCGAGGCCCCACGTTGATGCTGCACTGAACGTCGCGCGGGCGCCTTGGCTCGCGCGGCGTACGTAGTTTTCCCTCATCCTCGATCAGACCCGGTATTATGGCGCTCTTCCTCGGAATCGACGTCTCAACGACCGCCACTAAAGCGCTGCTCATCGACGAGAACGGCGGTGTCGTGGCGGTGGGCTCTACGCCCCACAAGCTCTCAACGCCTCGGCATCTCTGGAGCGAGCAGGATCCTCATGAATGGTGGGAGGCCACGCAAACCAGCATCCGCAAGGCGCTGGAGGAGAGTGGCGCACCTGCTGATGATATCAAGGCCGTCGGCCTGACCGGACAGATGCACGGGCTCGTACTGCTCGACGAGAGCGGGAACGTTCTGCGTCCGGCCATGCTGTGGAACGACGGGCGGGCATCGAAGGAGTGCCAATGGCTGCGCGATACGATCGGTCTCGATGAGCTCGTGAGCATCACCGGAAACAATGCGTATGAGGGGTTCACGGCGCCCAAGCTGCTCTGGGTGAAGAACAATGAACCGGACGTATTCGCGCGGGTGCGGCAGATCTTGCTGCCCAAGGATTACGTGCGCTACCGCCTGACGGGTGAGTATGCCACCGACCGTGCCGGCGCAGGCGGTACCCTCTTCCTCGACGTCGCCACGCGCGACTGGTCGGAGCGCATCATCGAAGCTTCGGGCATCTCTCGCGATTGGCTGCCGCAGACGCATGAAGGGCCGGAGGTTACGGGCAACATCAGCCAGGACGTCGCGGATGCGACGGGTCTCCAGGCGGGCACACCGGTGGTGGCAGGCGGAGGGGATCAGGCCGCCCAGGCCGTTGGCGTCGGGGCCGTAGAACCCGGAATCATGGCGCTTACGCTCGGCACGTCGGGCGTGGTCTTTGCCCCGTCCGGCACGGCTGCAATCGCCCCTCAGGGCCGCGCGCACGCCTTCCCGCACGCCGTCCCCGGACGCTGGCACATGATGGGTGTGATGCTGTCGGCCGCTGGTGCGCTGCAGTGGCATAAGGACACGTTTGCGCCGGAGATTTCTTTCGATGCAATGCTCGCCGAAGCCGAGGCGGTTGAACGCGGCTCCGAGAACCTGTTCTTTATGCCGTATTTGTCAGGAGAGCGAACACCGCATGCCAACCCGCACGCCACGGGTGCCTTCCTTGGCTTCACCCTCCGCCATAAGCGTGGTCACGCGACGCGCGCGGTGATCGAAGGTGTATCGTTTGGACTGAAGGACAACTTCGAGTTGCTCTACGAGTCGGGCGTGACTGCTCCGCGCGAGGTTCGTGTGTCAGGCGGCGGTGCACGCAGCAAATTGTGGAGGCAGATCCTGGCCGACGTGCTCAACGTTCCACTTGTGAGCGTGCAGACGACCGAGGGTGCCGCTTACGGCGCGGCCCTACTGGCAGGAGTCGGCGCAGGCGCCTGGCCGTCCGTCGAAGAAGCGTGTGCGGCCACCATTACGACGACACCTTCCGCCGAACCTGATCCTGACGGTGTGGAAGCGTATCTTGAAGCGTATAACCGTTTCAAACGGCTTTACCCGGCGGTATCGCCGCTGTATGAGTCGGCCTGAACGGCCACGGCCACGAGTGTCCTGTTGAAGAAATACGAAGAGAGATAACTTATGAGTCACCCGAGTAATGCTCCGAGCGTCGATCCGTCAAGCAACGGCGACATCGAGACGCTTAGCATCAATACGATTCGATTCCTCTCGGCCGACGGTGTCGAGCGCGCCAAGAGCGGCCACCCCGGCATGCCCATGGGCATGGCGCCCGCCGCATACGTGCTGTGGTCACGGCACATGAAGCACAACCCGGCCGACCCGGACTGGCCCGACCGTGACAGGTTCATCCTCTCGGCCGGCCACGGATCGATGCTGCTCTACTCCCTGCTGCACCTGAGCGGGTACCGTGCCTTTACAATGGATCAGCTGAAGAACTTCCGTCAATGGGGAAGTCTCACGGCCGGCCATCCCGAGAACTTCCTCTCGAACGCGATCGAAACAACGACCGGTCCGCTCGGACAGGGATTTGCGAACGGCGTCGGCATGGCCATCGCCGAGAAATTCCTGGCCGCCCAGTTCAATAAGGACGGCGCTAACGTGGTGGACCATTACACGTATGGCATCTGCTCGGATGGCGACTTAATGGAGGGCATCTCGCACGAAGCCGCTTCGCTGGCCGGCCACCTGGGCCTCGGCAAGCTGATCTTCCTCTATGACGACAACAAGATTTCGATCGACGGCTCGACCGAGCTGTCGTTCACCGAGGATGTCGGCAAACGCTTCGAAGCGTACAACTGGCAGGTGCTGCACGTAGCAGACGGCAACGACACGGAAGCGATCGACGCCGCGATCCGCGAAGCCAAGGCCGATACAGGGCGCCCGACGCTCATCTCCGTTCGTACGGTTATTGGATACGGATCCCCAAACAAGGCAGGAACCTCATCCGCTCACGGCGAACCGCTTGGCGAAGAAGAACTGCGCCTGTCGAAGCGGAATCTCGGTTGGCCGGAGGATCGTCAGTTCTACGTGCCGGACGGCGTCTACGAGCACATGCGCGACCGCATGCTCGAGGAAGGAAGCAAGCTCCAGAAAGAGTGGCAGGAGCGTGTGGATGCATACGCCAAGAGTCATTCCGACGATGCTGCACGCCTGCGTCAGTGGCTCTCGAACGAACTTCCTGAAGGATGGGAAGACGCGCTGCCGGTCTTCGAAGCCGATCCAAAGGGAATGGCCACGCGTGCATCGAGCGGAAAGGTTCTCGGAGCGCTCGGCCCCGTCCTGCCCCAGCTCATTGGAGGCTCGGCCGACCTTACGCCGTCGAACAAAACCGACATTAAAGGCCGCGACGACTTCCAGAAGGATTCCCCGAATGGCGCATACATCCGCTGGGGTGTTCGCGAACACGCAATGGCGTCGGCGGGTAATGGCATCGCCCTACACGGCGGGCTCATTCCCTACGGGGGGACGTTCCTCATCTTCTCGGATTACATGCGGCCGGCCATACGCCTCGCCGCCCTGATGGGCACCCGGCAGGTCTTCGTCTTCACGCACGACTCGATTGGTCTCGGCGAGGACGGCCCCACCCACCAACCGATCGAGCACGTGATGTCGCTACGCGCGATCCCTGGGTTGACGGTGCTTCGCCCGGCGGATGCAAACGAGGTCACGGAGGCATGGCGCGTCGCCATCAAGAATGATGGGCCGACCGCGCTTGCGCTCACGCGTCAGAACCTGCCGACAATCGATCGATCCAAGTATGGGTCGGCTGAAGGACTTCGCCGCGGCGCCTACGTCGTCCGCGATGCCGAAGGCACGCCGGACGTCATCCTGATCGGCACGGGTAGCGAACTCCAGCTGTGCATTGACGCCGCTGAGCAACTCGCCGGCGATGGTGTGCAAGCCCGCGTGGTCAGCATGCCTTCCTGGGAGTTGTTCGAGAAGCAGGACAAAGCCTACCGCGAGGACGTGCTTCCTCCTGCAATCACCGCTCGCGTGGCCGTTGAAGCCGGAACGACCTTTGGATGGGAACGCTACGTCGGACTCGAGGGTCGAATTATTGGTATGCGCCGCTTTGGTGCATCAGCGCCTGCCGAGAAGCTGTTCGAAGAATATGGCTTTACGGTCGACAACGTAGTAAGCGTCGCTCGCGAAGCGGCCGGAAAGTGATCCAGCACCTGTCATTTAGACTAATAGACTCATGAAATTTTTCGTCGACACAGCCGATCTCGATGAGATCCGCGAAGCTAACGACATGGGCGTCCTCGACGGCGTCACCACCAACCCGTCGCTGATGAATAAAGTCGGCGGCGTAGACTTCCACGAGCACATCTACAAGATCTGCGAGCTCGTAGATGGGGATGTCTCGGCCGAGGTAACCGCGACCGACTATGAGGGCATCATGAGCGAGGGCCGAACCCTCGCCAAGATCCACGACAACGTGGTCGTCAAGGTGCCGCTCATCCTCGACGGCATCAAAGCCATCAAGAGCTTTACCGAAGAGGGCATCCGCACCAACTGTACGCTGTGCTTCTCTCCCACGCAGGCACTCATCGCTGCTAAAGCAGGCGCCACGTACATCAGCCCGTTCGTGGGCCGTCTTGATGATATCTCGACCAACGGCATGGAGTTGATCCACCAGGTCGTGCAGATCTACGAGAACTACGGCTACGAGACCCAGGTGCTCGCCGCCTCGCTTCGTCATCCAATGCACGTCGTGGAATCGGCACTGGCCGGTGCCCACGTCGGCACGATGCCGCTAAGCGTTATTAAGGCGCTTCTCAAACACCCGCTCACCGACCGGGGCCTGGAGCAGTTCCTCGCAGACTGGTCCGCCTACGAGGCGAAACTGAAAGAGGAAGCCGGCACAGCGGCCTGACCTTCAATCGTTTCATCGATTGTCAAGCGCCGTGGGCATATCGCCTGCGGCGCTTTTATTTTGAGCCAGTACGATTCGATTCGAGTATTGCGGCGACCGCCTTAGAAAGCGAGGTATCTGCCGACGAATCCTCGAGACCCGGATATTTTCGCTATTGGGGGATTCGGTCGAGTCGTGACGTCCACCAGCGCAATGTCGAGAGCTGCCGAACATGCACCTGTGCATGAAGGCTTATGCGGAGTCGTACCCTGGCGTCGCGATTCTCAATCACTCGAGCCTGCATTCCTACCATTAACAACGATACTTAATCAACTATGCCGCAATTGCTGTCGATACTCGCAAGCTCTGTTCTCGCCTTTACAGTGGGTTTTTCCGGAACTACGGTTATGGATGACTGCAAACTGGATGTCGCCGACCCGCGCGGCGAAATGACTCCGTGGGATAAGGGAGCCTGGGAGACCGGACAATACCGCAATGTTTTCCTCGAGGCAGGCTACAGCCAGACAGACATCGATGAAAAGCTCGCGCAAGCCTATCACGACCTCTTCGTAGGACCCGACCGCATCTACTTCGAGGTAGGCGACTCGATGGCTTACGTATCCGATCTCAAGAACAATGATGCGCGTACCGAAGGCCTATCCTATGGGATGATGGTGGCCGTACAACTTGACAAGAAAGATGTTTACGACCGGCTGTGGCGCTGGACAAAGGAATACATGCAGCATCAGGATGGTCCGCGTGAGGGATATTTCGCCTGGTCTGTTGACCCGATAACAGGCAGAAAGAACGCGCAGAACTCCGCCTCAGACGGCGAGCTGTACTTTGTCACGGCCCACCTCTTTGCCGCCAATCGGTGGGGTAACGACACCGGCATCGACTACTACGCCGAGGCACGCCGCATTCTTGATGCAATGTGGGCCAAAGACGGCTCCGAAGGAGTGCACCACATTTTTAACCTCGAGCACAAGCAGATCAGCTTTGTGCCGGAGGGGGCCATGTACCACTGGACGGACCCTTCATACCACGTAGCGGCTTTCCTGGACGTCTGGGCGGAGTATGCCAACGACGGACATGAGCAGTTTTATCGCGACGTGGCCGATACCTCACGCGCATTCCTGAAGCGTGCGACGCATCCTGAGACCGGTTTAAATACAGACTTCACCCACTTCAGCGGCGAGCCTTATGACGGCTTGGGGTGGCCAGCAGCGTTCCGCTACGACTCCTGGCGTGTGCCGATGAATATTGCGATGGATCACGCCTGGTTCGCCAAGGATCAGGAGTGGCAGCAGGACTATGCACGCCGCATCCAGAACTTCCTCTTCTGCCGCGGAATCGACACGTACGAGGATCAGTTCAATATCGACGGCACGCTTCCCGAGTGGATTCTGCAAGCCGGCGGCTTCCGGACGCTTCGCCACTCGCTCGGCCTTGTCTCCACGGCAGGCGCGTTATCGATCCTCGGCACACAGGCGAAGAGCTGGCAGTTCGTCGATGCGGTGTGGAACGCAAAGCTCGAGCCCTATGAAGACGGCTACTTCGATCCCTATTACGACGGGCTACTCTACCTCTTCAGCCTGATGCACCTGAGCGGCAACTACCAGATCATATCGCCGGGGTGAAGTAATGAGCCGTGTGCGACGAGCGACGAGCAGACGAGCCGTGAGCGATGAGCCGTG
>CBFGYX010000058.1:0-8772 GCA_965653075.1 uncultured bacterium | reverse complement strand
GCGTCACCATGCGATCGGGCAACCTGCGTCTGTCTGTGGTGCGGCCTCGTCGTGCGCGGCGAGGGCGACGAGCGTGTAGGCCAACGGCGCGTTCCAGTTGATCGTGACTTCGTTCGAGGCCCAGCTGCACCAGTCATCGACGTACGCCGTGGCCGGGCGTACCGACGGGTAGGCTACGCGGTGTTCGGCGCAAGACGACTCGTCTTGCCTGCCGGGGTTGGGGCCTCCGACGAGGAACCCGGGTACGGGATCGTCGATGCCGTCGGCGCGCGACGGGCGATGATGCGGATGCATCGGTGAGTGCACGCCGAAGCCGGTCACAAACGAATATCCGGTGGGATTCCGGCCGAACAGGTAGTCGACCGTGCCGATGGCTGCATCCCGGTAACGACCCTCTCCGGATATCGCATAGGCTTGCAGCAGAAGCATGGCCTGGTTTGCCGCGTGGCCATTGCTTCCCCACACGAAATCGCGCTCGTGGGCTCCCATCGTGGTTCGAAATGGGGATGTGCGCTGTGCTTCTACAAGCGTATCGGAAAGCGAGACGATCGCGTTGCCGGCGCGGCCGGCGAGATCATCCGCGGCACTATCGGCGCGAGCGAGGGAGTAAAAGCCGAGCGCCCGCACGTTCGACCATGAGGGCACGGTGAGATGGACGTCGAATAGCGTCTCGACCATCGGCCGGAGCGAGTCAGTGCCCGTTGTGAGGTAGAGCTCAGTTGCGGCCCACGCAAATTCATCGGCGGCACTTATATCGCCGTAAGCGCCTGTTTCGATGTTGGGCGAGAACTCGGCGTTCATCGCGTTCTGGCGGTAAAGCCGATCCGGATGAACGCGTGCCCATCGCCAGGCGCGCGTCGCACGGTCCGTCATAAGGTCGGCCAGCTCGCCGTCAAAGGGGCGCAGTATGCGCGCGGCCTGCGCCATGACGGCGGCAAAATTAAGCGACGCCGTCGTGCTCTTCCTTACGACATATCGTTGCGACGTTGCCTCATGCGGCATCACAGCCCCCTCGAACTCGGCAGTAGTCAATTTATGGAAGACCCCGCCGTCGAGCGTGTCCTGCATGGCCAGCATCCAGTCGAGATTCCAGCGCGCCTCGGCCAGGATATCCGGCAGGTCGCTGCCGCTTTCGGGGATGCCGATGTCTAATCGGCGTGCATACTCTGGGTGATGCTCATACGCCGCGAGAAGCTGATAAGTGGAGATTCCGGAGTTGACCACGTACTTGTTGTAATCGCCGGCATCGTACCAACCGCGTGGCGCGGAAAGTATGGTGCCCTCGGCGAGCCACGGCATTGCAGCCGAGGCGTGCACCGCCACCGCGGTGTCGGGATGCCCGGCCGGGCGGTGCCATCTGCCGGCGTAGGCTTCATCCAGATCGGTCGATGCACGTTGATAATAGAACGCCTTGAGCACGGCGCGCTCGACGTCGCGATGCGCCTCCGGAGCGACCCTGAACGCGGCGCGGGCGTCACCGCGGGCGGCGATGATTTCGTAGTCGCCCGGTTCGGTGATGCACGAGATATCGGCGAGACGGGTATGCGTGCCGGAAAGATCCCAGAACGCTTCCTCAGCTAACCGGCCGCTATGAACCGTGTCGCCGGTCGCGGTGTCGACAACGGCGAAGAGCGAATCCGATGCACCGCTGATCATCGCAAATTTGGGCTGCGCCGGCAGGTGCCCAACCTGGTTGATGTAGATCTCCGCGGGATCATCCGCCGCACACCCTGCAGCGAACACCAATGCGATGAGGGCAAGGAAGCGCTTTGCGTACATCATAAATGTCATTGTGATGAAGGGTATCTCTTCGCAGCAGAGCAAGCTACGCGTGCATCTTCACTGAGATCTGAACCGATTCGTTCGTGTGCCGGCGGCACATCATCCTTTCCATCCCAAAAAATCTGCGGCGGCGAGACCAGCGTCGCCTGTCATACCTCAACCCGCCGCCGATCGGGGTGGTGTCAACCGCGCCGCGCCTGACGCATCACCTTGTTTAAGCAGTACCTGCGGGGCGGGGGCCGCGAACTCGTAGAACGGCAGCGTTGCCACACCGAGGGCCGCAGCATCGACACCGGCGCGAGCGAGCAATTGTTGCGGTCCGGCCACCTTCCCGGTGATGCGCCGGTCGGGCAGTAGCGCTCCGACACGCTTCATGAGCTCCTCGAGGACGTTGTCGGGAAGCCGTCCGCCGAAAAAGATGGCCTCCGGGTCGATCAGGTACTCAACGGCGAGCGACAGCATTGTAAGATGCTCGGCGCCTTCCTCGATCCACCGCATGAGGCGCGGATTTCCATCATCGAAAAGCTGCTTGAGGTCTTCGGGACGCGATACATCGAGCCCGTCGCTCTGCAGACGTTCGAAGAGGCGGGGCAGGTAAAAATGTAGGCCGACATGCGGCCGGTCATCGACCGGGCCGTTTGAAAGGTTCTGGGTCGGGAGGTAGCCGATCTCGCCGCTGTTGCCGGTAAAGCCATCAAAGGGTTGGCCGCGCAGGACGAGCCCGCCACCGAGACCGCTTCCGAAATAGATATAGAAAAACGTATCGAACTCCTGCCCACTGCCATACTGGCGCTCGCCCATGGCGGCGGCCGAGGCGTTGTTCTCGATGAAGACCGGCAGATTCAATCTCTCCTTCAGCGCGTCGGCAATCGGGACGTTGTGCCATCCGGGGAAGGCCTTCGGGTTCATCACGTAGGTGTCGCGGCCATCGGGATCTTGATGCATCGGCCCGGGGATGCCGATCCCTACACCCCATAGCTGGTCCAGCGCGAGATTGTGCCGCTCGACCAGCTCATGCACGACGCGGGTCAGCTTATCGAGCGCGTCTTCCGGCGATGGGAAGTGCAGATCCATGCCCACGCGCTGGCGGACCTGCCCGGTGAGGTCGACCAAAACGCCCGTCAGGTGATCGCGGTCGAGGTCGAGTCCGACAGCAAAGCCGCCATTCGCATTCAAAGACAGCGTGACGGACGGTGCACCGCGGCCTTCCTGACGCCGGCCATCTTCCCGTACGAGATTCAAATCCACCAGTTGACGAACGAGGTTCGACACCGTTTGAACCGTCAGCTCCGTACGCCGCGCGATGTCGGCCCGAGAGAGCGGTCCATGCAGCCGGATCGTCTCATGGACGATCCGCAGGTTGTATTCCTTGGTGTAGGTAAGGTTAGTCCCGATCAGCATTCCCGCCAGGTTTACTCGTTGCCCGCGCAGCGGCAGTTACCACGTCGTAAGGTGTCAAAGTCATATTATCAAAACAGACGGTCGTATGGCGGCCTATTTTAATAATTCAATTTGACTAATTAAATTGATCCATGTCTGTTCCTGCTTCCCACATGGGCAACTTGTATGCGAACACTGTCGGTCATCTTCTGGATATTCGTCGTTGCAGTCGATGTCTCGGCGCAGTCAGCCGACTTTGTTCGAGTGGAAGACGGGCGCTTCATGGTCGGGGATGCGCCGTATTACTTCCAGGGAGCGAACGTATGGTTTGCCATGAACCTGGGCTCGGAGGGACCTTCGGGAGACCGTGTGCGGCTCGTGGCGGAGCTTGATCACCTGCAGGATCTGGGCGTGGATAATCTTCGAGTGATGGCTGCTTCGGAGGGGCCGGATAGCGAACCGTGGCGCGTGAGTCCGGCGGTGCAGCCTGAGCCGGGCGTGTACGACGAGACGCTGCTGGAAGGACTCGATTTTCTGCTGGCCGAGATGGCCGCACGCGACATGCGCGCCGTGCTCGTGCTGAATAATTTTTTCCAGTGGTCAGGCGGGATGTCGCAGTATGTATCGTGGGTGCGCAATGTCCCCATCCCGTACCCCCATAACCCCGGTACGACGTGGGATGAGTTTCAGAATTTCTCGGCGCTATTCTACACGGAGCCAGAGGCGCAGCGCATCTTTCTCGATTTCGTGGAGATGTTGACGTCGCGCCGCAATACGGTCACGGGCGTTCTGTATCGCGATGATCCGACGATCATGTCGTGGCAGCTCGGCAATGAGCCTCGCGGATTCGATCAGACGGAGGCTTACCAGCGATGGGTACCTGAGACGGCGGCTGCGATCAAGCGGATGGCGCCGAAACAACTCGTTTCTCTGGGTGGGGAAGGCAAGCTCACGTCGCTCGAGCGGACCGCTTTCGAATCGGTTTCCGAGGCCGAGGCACTCGATTATCTGACCATCCACATATGGATAGAGAACTGGGGCTGGTACGATCCGGAGCGGGCCGAAGAGACGTTCTACCCCGCGATGGGCCGCGCAATGGGCTATCTTGCCGACCACGTGGCGGTAGCTGAGCGCCTCCGCAAGCCGCTCGTGCTCGAGGAGTTTGGTGTGACGCGAGACGGCCGGGATTACGATCCGGCTTCGTCAGTCGAGTACAGAAATCGGTTCTTTACGGTCGTTTTCGATGCTATCCACAAGCTTGCATCCGAGGGGAGCGTGATGGCGGGTAGCAACGTCTGGTCATGGAGTGGGCAGGGTCGGCCGCACGAGCCGGGCGCGTTCTGGAAACCGGGCGATACGTTGACGGGCGATCCGCCTCATGAGGAACAGGGGTGGTACTCGATCTATGAGGATGACCATTCGACGCTTGACATTATCCGCCGTTACGCGGCGATGATGAAAGAGCTCTCAGAAAGTCTTTAATTGGGTCAGCTGTTTATGAACGTGCGATATTGACGATATACGCTGCGTCATTCGCTTCCTTCAACCTGACAAACCCAACTCATGGCGGCACGGTTATCGGTACTTGTGATTCTCGTCGGCCTGTGCATCCCGACTGCGGCGCATGCACAACTCGAAGAGCTCGACCGTATTCTTGAAGGTGGTCTGGCGGACGCTGAAGTTCTCGCTGAACGTTACCTCGATCCGCTCGGTGCCGGGTTCGGCGCCGCTCTCAATAATGGATGGACGAGCACTGCGCGGCCTCACGGCCTGCTGGGCTTTCACGTTCGCATCGGTGTGAGTTCGGCGTTTGTACCGAGCAGCGGAAAATCATTTACGCTGACGGACGGCGACCTCGTAAATCTCACCGTGGCAAACCCGCAGATTGGGAGTAGTCCTACTGCAAGCGGCAGCGACGACGCGCCGACCTATATCCTTGAGACTGCTTCATTCGGCGGCGAACCCGTTGCGCGATTCGAGATGCCGCAGGGGATCGGTGTCGGATTGACGCCGGTGCCGATCATCCAGGCAGGGCTTGGACTGGTGAACAACACGACGATCATGGTCCGCGGATTCCCCGCTGTGAAGCTTGGGGATTTCGGAAGCGTTGGATCGTGGGGCTTCGGCGTGCACCACGGCTTGAACCAGTGGATTCCCGGCGGTGGATTGCTCCCCGTTGACCTGTCGGTTCAGGCCGGATACTCGCGCGTGTCGCTCGATGTCGAGCTCGACGGCGGGACGGACCGCGAGTTTGCGTGGAGGTCGAGCGCCTTTACTATGAACGTAATCGCCGGTCGTTCGCTCATCTTCGCCAACGTCTATGCCGGCCTTGGCTTCGAGACGGCGAACTCGTCGGCGGATTTCCTTGGTACCTACAGCGTGCAGACGTCCGCTGGGCCAGTTCAATACACGGATCCCATTAGTCTGAGTATCAGCGGCGCTAATAACGTCCGCGCGCTGGTTGGCGTACGGTTCAACGTGCTGATGTTCGGCGTCAATGCCGAATACGTCATGGCGTCGTACCCGACGGCCAACATCGGCATCGGCTTGAGCCTGCGGTAGCTGGACGGAGCGGGCGGCTCAGGGAATTTCCGGAGCTACTTCCTCCAGTTCCTGCTCGACTTCTTCCTCGATCACTTCGGGGGGTTCGGGCTCGCGCGCCTCGCGCTGTGCCCGGATCTCTTCGATGTACCGGTTCAGCTGCGTCGACTCGCGCGCCAGCCGAGTGAGCGAATCGGCAACCGCCGTATCGTCCTCCGAAGCCGCATAGACGGGTGGGTCGGAATCCGCGTCCGGCGTGCGAACGTCGCCGTCCCCATCCCCACCAAATATGCCGCGGAAGAACGTAGCGACGCCGTCTGCCACGGAGGAAGCCGCGGAGGCAATCCAGTTTCCGATGCGTCGGAAGAAACCGTCGGAGGGCTCATCGTAGGGCAGGGGATCGGGGAAGCGGGCGTCGGAATCTATCTTGCCTGCGTTGATGGACCGCCTAAAGAAGTCGCCGACTACAAGCAGCGCGTTGTTGCCGCCCTGGCCCCAGTACGAAGACCGGAAGCCAATGGCGGGATCGTTGAACCCGATCCACGCGCCGGCAACGAGGTCGGGATGCATCAAGATGAACCAGCCGTCTGCGTTATTCTGCGTCGTGCCAGTCTTTCCTGCAACGTCGGCGCGAATGCCGAACGTAGAGCGGATGCGTTGGCCGGTGCCGCGGTCGACGGCGTCGCGCATCATGTCGGTGACCGCGAGGGCCGTGCGTTCTGAGACAGCCCGCCGCGGTCGTTCTGTGGACTCGTAGACGACGCGGCCCGTGCGATCTTCTATCCTGTCGACAAGCATCGGCGGCCGGTGCATCCCGCCTCTGGCGAATGTCGCATACGCGTTCACCATCTCGAGAAGCGTCACGTTGCTGGTGCCCAGCGCGAGCGACGGCACTTCCTCAAGCGAGCTCTCCTGGACGCCCATCCTGCGAGCAACGCGGGCGACGCTTCGCGCGCCGACGTCGTCGATGAGCCGTGCGCTGATGGAGTTCTTCGAATAGACGAGGCCGTCGACGAGCGTCATCTCCTCGTCTGAAAATCCGCCCGCGTTCTGCGGCTGCCACACCTCGCCTCCCGCGAGACGGATCTCGATGGGCGCGTCCATTAACTCGTCGTTTGGACGATAACCGGCCTCCAACGCAGACGCGTACACGAACGGCTTGAACGTGGAGCCCGGCTGACGCCGCGCCACCGCCACGTGGTCGAACTGGTCGAGGTCGTAATCGCGGCTGCCGACCCATGCTTTCACTGCGCCCGTCTCAGGATCCATCGCCAGGAAGCCGGCCTCCAGACGCGACTTCAACTTGCGAAGCGCCTCCATGAACGTGGCGTCGGCGCGGAGGCTGTCGATCATATCTTCGGTCCGCACGCCGCTCTCGATGCCTCGCCGATACTGAGGCGTGGCACGGATGAACCGGTCGACGAGGTCATGCCGTTCGTTCCAGAGATAATTGAATCCGTCGCCTCCACGCCGGCTGCGGTATGAATCGGCCGAGCGGAAGAGTGTGCCCGGCTCTGCTGAGTTCCATTCGACGGCCGCGACGTCTTCGAGCCGGTTGCCCCACCGCGTCACGGATGCCTGCGCGAACCGCTGCAACTCCAGGTCGAGCGTGGTGTGCACAACGAGGCTGTCCCGATACAGGTTATACCCGTTTCGATCGGCCCATTCGACGAGCCATTGCCTGAGGTAGTCGGTGTAGTGCGGGGCGGGATTATCCGGCTCAGGCTGGCGCTCGAAGTGTGTCTCGAGCGGCGATTCCGAGAGCTCGTCGAAGGTTGCTTCGTCGAGGTGGTCGTGACGCATCATCTGCGCGAGGACGACATTCCGGCGGCTCAGCGCACGATTGGGGTTGCGAACCGGGTTGTAGTAGTACGTTCCCTTCAGCATCCCGACGAGCGTAGCGCCCTCGAGAACCGTTAGCTCGGAAGCCGACTTGCCGAAATACGTTCGCGCGGCCATTTCGATGCCGTACGCATTGTAGAGAAAGGGAACGGTGTTGAGGTAGGTCTCGAGGATTTCCTCCTTGGTATAGGCAAACTCGATCTTCGTGGCCGTGATGGCCTCCTTGAGCTTCCGCGTGGCCGAACGCGCCCTCCCTATCTCGTCGACGTACAGGTTGCGCGCCAATTGCTGGGTGATGGTGCTTCCGCCCTGAACGCGCCCGGTGAGCGTGTACCAGGCGGCGCCGAAGATGCGTATGCCGTCGATTCCGTGATGCCGATAAAAGCGGTGATCCTCAGTCGAGATCAGCGCATCGATCACGTGCTGAGGCACGTCCTCCAGCGATATCCACTCTCGATTCACCGGCTTGAGAACTGTGATGACCTCGCCGTCGGCCGAGAGCAATGTAGTCGGCCGCTCCTGCTTCGCTTTCTGGATGTCGGAGATTCCCGGCGTGAAAGGAATGAGCAGGAGCGCGTAAATGAGGACCAGCCCGGCGGCGAGCAGGACGAGCGTGACGGCGCCTTTCATGACGAGCCACAGTCTCTTGCTCCAACTTGCGGGGCCGAAGAGCGCAATCAGGTAGCGCCTGAGCCGTTCGTCAAGATGAGTTAGGATTGATCGGGTGTGCCGCCAGACGCGCCCTTTGGCCGAGCCTGGATTACGACCCCCGTTCGAATTCGTCATTTATGAAGCGCTTCGACTAATGATCGAAGCTTGCACCGTCGGCGATGTGTGCGGTTTCGGCGCGTCGTGACGATCGAAGCCGCAGTGCCGAACGGTTCCAGCCCCGTTACCTCAGCCGTCTATGCGTCGCCGACCGGCACCATGGCGCGGATCTCTACCGTGAACGCCGGCGACTCTGCATCCGAATGGTTACCGTGCATCAGAAGGAAAATGACCTCGGCTTCCCCTCCGTCTATGCCGGAGAAGGTGGCGACATCGTCGCTGATCGTCCATGAGAGAACGTCGCGGCTTGCATCTTCATCCACGAAGCGAATGTCCAGCGAGTACTCGCCGCCGTCGCGAAGCGTGATCTCATGATCGTGGTCGTCAAAGAAGGCAACGCGCACCGAGAGGTCGCTGCCGGCATCGATGGACAGCGAGCCACCGCTTGTCCAGCCGGTA
>CBFGYX010000057.1:0-8803 GCA_965653075.1 uncultured bacterium | reverse complement strand
GTTAGGGGTGATGGATGGACAGGGGCTGTGCCCTTCCCACGGGGGTCCCATCGCCCGGCGGGGATGCGTCCATCACCAGTCCGAATCGCGCATAACAAAACGGCGATGCCGATATGGCACCGCCGTTTTGCTTGCTTCCGGGTCGCCCTTAATCTGGCAGGCCGAGAGATAATCGACCTGCTCATCGTAGTACTGAGTCGTCAGCACTCCGGCGATCGCGCTTCCTAAAACTGGAAGACCTGCGATCGGTAGTCGCGGATGTTCGCCTCGTCCCGCAGCGCCGAGAACCATTCATTCAGCGTCTGGCTCTGCCGTTGTGTGAGCAGTTGGCGCTCGAGGCTCTGTCGCTGCGAATCCGTCATGGCCGGCGGCTCATGGATGGCATCGACTTCGACGATGAACGCGGCGTTCTCGCCGGCGACGACGTTGGAGCGCGCGCCCTCGGGGAGCCCGAACACGGTGCCCACGAAGCGCGGCTCGCGGCCCAGGCCCGGTACAACCTGCCCGGCAAACGTAATGTCATCGGCCGAGCGAACCTGCGATCCGAGACGTCCGGAGATGGCGCTTAAATCGCCACCTTCTTGCGCTGCTTCCGAGAGTCGAGCCACGGCCCGATCCCGGCGGACCTCACGAAGCGCACGAGGACGCACTTCTTCAACGACTTCCTCGAATGGACGATAGCCCGCCCGCTGGATCTCACGCACGTACGCCACCATGAACGCATCATCAAGCTCGATCACTTCACTGATGTTGCGGCGGCTCGCGCTCGAGAGGAACTGCTGGAGCGTACGGCTCTGTCCGATCACCGGAATCACGTCCTGATCTTCCTCAACTTGTACCGTTTCGACGGTCATGTTCAACCGCTCGGCCTCTTCCTGAAAGTCGCCGGACTCATCCGCGTAGAACCGCAGGTCTTCGAGGCGCTCCTGCAGTTGCGAAAGCGTGCCGATGTCGGCCACGACGGGCTGCGCAAAATCGACGATCTGAAGTTCGTGCTCGGCACGGTCCGTCACCTCGATCAGGTGATATCCGAAGGACGTACGCACCGGGCCGACAACCTGACCGGTCGACGCACCAAAAGCCGCGTTTTCAAAAGGTTCTACCATACGGCCGCGGCCAAACCAGCCGAGATCGCCGCCGATAGACGCGGTGTTGTCTTCCGAATGCCGGCGCGCCAGAGACGCGAAGTCGGCGCCGCCTTCGATCTGCCGGCGGATGTCGGCCAGCCGGGATTCAACCTCGGCGTCTTCACTGCTTGAACGAAGCAGAATGTGGCGGGCACGGATCATCTCTTCGGATGCCGGGCGAACATCCTGGATCTTGGCCAGGTGCACACTTCCACCGGCGAAGACCGGCCCGACGAGGCGTCCCGCTACGGGATTCTCATACAGCGCCGAGGCGAGCTCCGGAGCGAGGTCATCGGCCGAGAACCAGTCGACCGTGTACGGCCTCGTCGAACCCTGCCGGACGAGGAAAAGCGAATCATCCTCAGCCTGAGCGAACTCCTGACGGAGGCGGTTCATCTCGTTCAGCAGCAAGAGCGAGTCCTCCTCAGCGGGCGACTTGCTGAGCATCACATAGTCGAGCGTGTAGGTGCGCTCGCGCCGGTAGTCAGATCGGTTCTGGTCGTAGAAGCGCCGTACGTCGCGGTCGGTGAGCTCGACTTCTTCAGCCGGGATGTCGGCATATCGCACCGCCACCCACCGCGCCGACGCGCGCCGATTCTGGCGATCATACTCGGCACGTACGTCCGGCTCGCTCACGCGCACGCTCGACATCACGAGAAGCTGTAGCTTCTCACGCCGCCGCTCCTGACGCAGGAAGTCCTCAATCTGAATCCAGTCCTGCCGTGCTTCCGGGTTACTGATAAAGCTCTCGAGCAGCGCCTCATTAATATTGCCTTGTCCGTCACCGAAATATGAGAGGATGAGCGGATGCGGGTTCTCGCCTCGGATCAGCTCATAAACCTCATCATCCGTCACCGTGATGCCCAGGCGGTTCATCTCCTGCTCGGCGAGGCGGTCGTCAACAAGCGCATCGAATACACGCTCGCGTTCGCGCTCAAGCATCTGAGGCGGCATGCTCTCGCCGGTCTGCTGCTGGAACGCCTGCACCTGGCCGTCGATGGCGCGGTTGTACTCCTCGATACTTATTGCGTCGCCGTTGACGGTAGCCACATTAGCGCCGCCACCCATCCCAACGTGATCCAGGCCACCCGAGTCTTGCAGAACCCAGATAACCCCGAACGCGATGACGAGAATCCACAAGACAACTCCGGTATTCTCCCGGAGCTTATTCATCATACCCATTACCTGAACCTCCTGCCGCTACTGAGACAGCAGCGTGATGAAAATGGTGACGCGCCTGCGCCGATTGCAACGAACGTGTATTTGAAGGGTGCGAATATACAAAGGGACATTTGAATAGTTCGGAGGTTGCCGGCCCGGGGCGCGTCGAATTCGTCGATGTTTTTGGGTAGCGACGGGATGCAGGCTCAGCACGCGTGGACGGCCGCTGACGTACGCCGGCGGCCGTGTAAATGAGAATCAGGATGGCGAATGGGTGGCTTTTCCAAAAGGTCTTACCAATTCCTCGCAGGAACGGCTTGGCGATAAAGCCTACCTTGGGTGTTTTCGCACCACGTATTAATTGACTCCCGGCATCGTATCGATGAGAGCGTTACTGATAATCGATGTTCAAAACGACTTTCTTCCCGGCGGCAGGCTTGCCGTGCCCGATGGTGACGCCATCGTGCCGGTGGTGAACCGGCTTGCGGATGCATTCGACAGGGTCATCCTCACACAAGACTGGCATACGGCGGGTCACCAGTCGTTTGCGTCGAGCCATGAAGGGCATGAACCCTATGATGTGATTGAGATGCCATACGGGCGGCAGGTGCTGTGGCCCGACCATTGCGTGCAGGGTACGGAGGGCGCTGAGTTTCACCCCGAGTTGCGGGCGGAGAAAGCGCAGCTCATCATCCGCAAGGGATTTCGGAAGGACGTCGACTCGTATTCCGCGTTCTATGAGAACGACCATCAAACGCCTACCGGGCTTACCGGCTACCTGCGCGAACGGGGCATCAGTCAGATTTACCTGACCGGACTGGCGAAAGACTTCTGCGTCCACTGGTCGGCGGTCGACGGGCAGCGGCAGGGGTTCGAAGTGTTCGTCATTGAAGATGCTACGCGCGCCATCGACACGAACGGCTCGCTCGATCACGCCATGCGCCAGATGCGTGACCACGGCGCTCGCTTCTTGACGTCGGATGAGATTCTGACGGCGGATCAGCGGTAAAGGGGCCAGGCCGCCATGCGTACCTTGCAGCAGGTGCGATAATCTTGCGACTCTTGGCCGAGGAGCCTGCCTAACGGGGAATGCTTGTTGAATGAAGTATTCCCCGTTGTCATTATATGACAGCATGCCTCCCTCAATCACTCATCCCTCAATCACTGACAGCGAGTAGCCATGCCGAGCCTGAGCCGACTGCTTTTTCCGACCGACCTTTCGTCTCGCGCAGACGCGGCCATGAGCCATGCCGTGTTTATGGCTAAACTCTATGGCGCCGATCTCCATGTGCTTCACGTGGTGGAGGAAGAGGGAGAGGACGAAGACGAGTTACTTCGAGCACAGCAGGAAATCGAAGAGCGAATCGCGTCGATTCGTGCCGATATCGAAGGACCGTCTGTGATCAAGGTCGACGTCAGGCGGGGAGAGGCGGCCGCACCGGTCGTTTGTGATTATGCGGAGGAAGTGGAGATCGACCTGATCGTCATCAGTACGCACGGACGGCGTGGGGTTCGGCGGATGTTTCTTGGAAGCGTCGCCGAAGAGATCATCCGAGCGGCTCCGTGTCACGTCTATACGATTCGGTTCGATGATGAACTGCCGGCGCCGCGTACCCCGCGGCGGATCGTCGTCCCGATTGATTTTTCGGAGTTCGGTGCACGCGCTCTCAGAGCGGCCCGTCGTATCGCGGTGGATGAAGGGGAATATCACCTGATCCACGCCGTTGAGGAAGTCGTTCCGCCGGGGGTGTACGGTCTCGAATACCCGTCGTACCACGAGCTCAGCGCCGAGATCGAGAAGAACGCGCGCGCAGAGATGGAGTCGATGGTCAGCGGCCAAATCGGCGAAGGCGGCACCTACCGCGTGATGGTGCGCACGGGATACGCGCCGTCGGTCATTACATCGTATGCCGAAGAGATTGACGCCGACCTCATCGTGGTGTCGAGCCACGGCCGCTCCGGATTCGAACGCTGGCTACTCGGCAGCGTGGCCGAGCAGGTGATCCGCACGGCAGAAGGCGCCGTGCTGACTGTTCGCGCCCAGGAAAATCAGTCGTAAAAGCGGCCGTCGTCTGCGGCGAGTTCGCGCAAGCGTGTGGCCGGCTCGAACTGCGGGCCGAATTTATCACGGAGGCTTTCAAGGCGGCTGACGAGCGTGTCTGCGGATAGTGCGTCTGCGTACCGGAACGGCCCGCCGAGGAACGGCGGAAAGCCAAGCCCGAACACCGCGCCGACATCACCGTCTTCGGCCGAGTTCAGGATTCCTTCCTCGAGGCAACGGATGGCCTCGTTAACGAGAACGAGCGAGAGCCGCCCCTGAACTTCGTCCGCTTCGACGTCTTGCCGCTCATCCCCGCGGAAGTACGCGTAGGCGTTCACGTTCACCTTGCCTTTTTTCAGGTTGTCAGGCGAGCCGCCGTCATAAAGATAGAAACCCGACTTCGTCTTCCGGCCCTTCAGTCCGGCAGCGGACATCCGGCCCGAGCGCGGATTCGGTTCCAGGCCGCGTGCCGAGAAATGATCGCTCAACACCTCAGAGATCTTCGCGGCCACGTCAATCCCCACGAGATCAAACAGCTCGAACGGCCCCATGGGGAAGCCAAAATCTTTCATCGCTCGATCGACATCCTCGATGCGCGCTCCTTCCGCCAGAATATTCAGCGCTTCGTTCATGTAAATGGCCAGGATGCGCGTGGTGTAGAAGCCGGGACCATCATTCACGACGATCACGGTCTTCTTCTGACGCAGCCCCACGCTGAACGCTTTTCCTATAATTTCGTCGGTGTTGTGCCGGGTGCGGATGACTTCCATCAGCGGCATCTGCGGTACCGGCGAGAAGTAGTGCATGCCGACAATCCGCTCCGGCTTTACGCTCTCCTCCGCAATCGATTCGATGGGGATGGATGACGTATTGCTCGCGATCACGCAGTCGTCGCCAACGACAGCCTCGACCTCCCGAATCACCTCTCGTTTGATGGTGAGGTCTTCCGGAACGGCTTCGATGACGATTTCCGGATCGGCAATCTCGGCGTACGAATCGATCGGCAAGACTCTCGATACGATGCGGTCGCGGTCGAAGCTCGATATCGCATGCTTCTTCAACTTTCGCGACGTGTAGGCGTGCGTGATTCGTGTCGCTGAAGTCGCCGCTTCGAGCGATACGTCCTTCACGGTAACATCCATTCCGTTCTCCGCGCTGATCGCGGCGATACCGCCGCCCATGAGGCCTCCCCCGATGACGGCCAGCCGAGACGGAGCAGGATCCGGCGCCGTAAACGGATTCTTTGAGGCACGCTGCTGAGCGTGGAAGAGAAATATCAGCTCACGAGAGACATCGGAAAAGAGCAACTCCGCAAACGCCGCCGACTCTGCTTCGAGCCCTGCCTCGAGTCCATTGTCGTAACCGATTCGCACACACTCGAGCATAGCGATCGGCGCAGGGAAGTTGCCGCGCGTTTCCTTTAACACGCGCTCGCGTGCCTGGCTGAAGATCAGCTTACGAGTGAGGCGATTACCGTCGAGCAAGCGGTCCGGCACCGACGCATTATGGTCATCCGCCTTCCGCTTTCCATCGGCGAGATCGCGGGCCGCCCCGACGGCCGCACGGCGCAAGCCTTCGCGGTGGGTCAGAAGATCGACCAGGCCCATTTTGCGCGCCGGATGCGGGAATGTGTTCTTGCCCGTCAGCATCATTCCGAGCGCATTACGTATGCCAACGAGGCGAGGCAGGAGTTGCGTTCCGCCGCCGCCGGGGATCAGCCCGAGCCGCACTTCCGGAAGGCCGAAGCGCGTGCTGCCGCCCTCCGCTGCAACGCGGTAATCGCAGGCAAGCGCCAGTTCAAGCCCGCCGCCGAGCGCCGGCCCGTCGATGGCGGCAACGACCGGTGTACGCAGCGATCGCACCTTTCGGATCATGGCATGACCTCGCCGCGTGAGCGCCCGCGCATCCTCCGGAGACTCAAGCCCGCCGAGCTCATTAATATCAGCTCCAACCACGAAGCCGCTCGTTTTGCCGCTTATCAGAACGATGCCGCGGACGTCAGGCTGCCGTGTCAGCTCGTCGACCGCGTGGTCGAGCGCGCCGAGCATGCCCGTCGAGAGCGTGTTGACCGACCGTCCCTTATGGTCCAACGTGACGACTGCGATGTCGCCATCGTGTTCTATCGAAAGGAATTCGTTATCCATGGGAATGTGCGTTGCGATCTTCAATCGATGAGATCAATCGCCGATGCGTTCGAGCAGCATGGCGTGGCCGAGTCCTCCTGCGGCACAGGCTGCGACGACGGCGTAACGGCCGTCTTCGCGGATGAGGCGATTCGCTGCTGTGGTCACCAGTCTACCGCCTGTTGCGCCGAACGGATGCCCCAGCGAAAGCGAACCGCCGAGCGTGTTCAGCTTGTCGTCCGGGATGCGGCCGATCGCTTTCTCACGCCCCAGGTTATCCCTGGCGAAATCCACCGACTCCAGCGCGGCCTGAACGGCGAGAACCTGCCCCGCGAAGGCTTCGTGCAACTCGACGACATCCACGTCCGCCATCGATAATCCGGCGGCATCGAGGAGTCTGGGGATGGCATAGGCCGGGCCGAGAAGCAGCTCGCTCCCTGGATCCTGGGCTACGTAGAGGTAATCCCGAATGACCGCTTTGGGTTTGAAGCCATCGCGGTTTGCCTGCTCGCGCGACATCAGCAGAACAGCCGATCCGCCGTCGGTCAAATAGGAAGCGTTGCCCGCCGTCACGGTGCCGTATGGTTTGACGAACGCCGGCTTCAATGCCGCCAACTTCTCGAGCGACGTATCCGCACGAACGCCGTTGTCACGCGTGATGGGGTCGAACGTCGGCGGCACCACAGCCGGAACGATCTCCTCGGCGAGCAGGCCGTCCTTGTGCGCCTGCGCGGCCAGCTGATGGGCACGAAGGGCATACGCGTCTTGGTCGGCACGGCTCACGCTCCACGCGGCGGCGAGTCGATCCGCACTTTCGCCCATCGTCTCACCCGTGGAATATTCGGCAATCGACGGGACCTCCGGCAGGAGATCACTCGGCCGTATTCGCCGCACGGCATTCAGATAATCCGTAGGCGACTTGTACTTGCGCGCCTCGAAAAGCTCTTTGCGGACCTTCTTTTTGAAGCGGATGGGGATGTCGGACAGCGTCTCCGTGCCGCCGGCGATCGCCGAGTCGATTCGTCCGAGGCGTATGGCGTCGGCAGCCGTTGTGATGGCCTGATTGCCCGATATGCAGGCTTGCGTGACGGTGTGAGCGGGAACGGCGTGCGGAATTCCAGCCGCGAGCGCGGCCTCACGCGCGACGTTCGAGGTCTCTACATCCTGAATCACACATCCCATGACGACGTAGCCGATGGAAGCGGCGTCGGCCGATGTCCGCTTGAGCACGCCGCGTATCGCCATCCGTGCGAGATCGTACGCAGTCAGATCGGCGAAGGCCGTCCCCGAGCGGAGAAAGGGGGTCCGGCATCCATCGACTATTACGACGTCGCGGGCGTTTGCAGAATGGGTGGTCATCGTGATCGAATCGGTTGTGTTAGCAGGCCGTTGATAAATTCCGCATCTCCGCGTTGCGCTCCTCGCCGCTCACTGCGGAGTACGGGAGTACACCTCATTCGCGGCTCGATCGCGCGCCTTGATCTGCGAAATTTCTCAATCGGTCTGGCGCATTCGAATAAATCAACGGGCTGTTAGGACAGCGGGAGGTCAACTCCGGCGCACGAAATATGGAATAACGGACGGCCCGGAGCTAATCCGTCAACTGACTTTCACGCTTCATCAAAGTGACGCCGTGCGAGGACGGCCTCTCCTTCATCATCGATAATCAGCGAAGGTGAAACAAGGCCTTACCGCCGATATTGGATCTGCGCCACTGATCAGGAAAGATGAGCTACGCGGTTAAGGAAATATATTACACGTTGCAGGGCGAGGGAGCGCACAGCGGTCGGCCGGCCGTTTTTCTACGCTTCGCGGGATGCAACTTGTGGACGGGCCGAGAGCAGGACCGTGCATCGGCCGTTTGCACGTTCTGTGATACTGATTTTGTCGGGATGGATGGCCCCGGCGGCGGAAAGTTCGCCACGCCCGGAGATCTGGCCGAGGCTGTGCAGGGCCATTGGCCGGGCGGCGGTGCGCCTTACGTGGTATGCACCGGAGGCGAGCCACTGCTTCAGCTCGATGAGCCGCTGATCGATGCGCTGCACGATGCCGGCTTTGAGGTGGCGGTCGAGACCAACGGCACGATCAAGGCACCGGATGGAATCGACTGGATCTGTATGAGTCCGAAAGCCGGCGCGCCGCTCGAGCAGACATCGGGCGACGAGCTCAAGCTTGTGTACCCGCAAGATGCGCTGATGCCCGAGACGGTGGCGCACCTCGACTTCCATCATTTCTTCCTCCAGCCGATGGACGGCCCCGACCGCGCGGCCAATACCAGGGCGGCCATCGACTACTGTCTGCGCAATCCACAGTGGAGACTAAGTCTCCAGACGCACAAATACCTCGAGATT
>CBFGYX010000056.1:0-8862 GCA_965653075.1 uncultured bacterium | reverse complement strand
GCCGCGGCATTCTCGGACCACCTCGACTCGACGATTGTGCTTCTGAACACTTCCCTGGAGCTCTACAGAAAACAGACCCTTCTCACTGATGCAGGCGAGGCGCAGACATCCGTCGGCATCGTCCATCTGAAGCTTGGCGATTATCTCGGCAACCCGAACTTTCCGAACCTTGGAGAGCGCACCCTTGCCGAGGCGCACTATGATTCGGCACTTACGATTTTCCGTGAGCTGTATGATGAGGGAGATCGTGACAGCCGAAGGAATCTGGGGCTCGGCTACGAGCGAAGAGGGACCGTTCGTGCGGCCCGAGGCGAAGAAGCCGGTGCCCTCGAAGACCTCGAGGCATCGCGGGAAATTCGGGCCATGCTTGCCGAGGAGGCACCGCACAACTACGATGCACAGCGCGATCTGGGCATCGCCCACGAGAAGCTTGCCCTTGCCTACCGTGCGATGGGACAACGAGACGCGGCCGTCTCAGAAATTCAACGGGCCGTGGACGTCTATGCGAACATCGCCACCGCCGACCCGGACAATGTACAGTCGTGGCAGACGCTTGCCCTCGGATGGATGCACCTGGGCGACATCGCCGGCTCGATGGGAGGTTCGCAATCGGATGCGGATAGCCATTACCACGACGGACTACGCGTACTCGAGGCAAACGCAGACCCGCAGAACCCGCGCACGCAGTATCTCATCGATCTCCTCTCGCGTCGGCTTGGAGGACAGGATCGGTAGCGAGCCCCGCTCCAGGTTCTGAGGTCGATACGTGATCCCTCCCGCATCGCAAGTCGATGCACCATGTTCCGCCTGTTGGCAGACCTTCCCCCGGCAACGGAGACCTCGCATGAGGAAGTGCTCCTGTTTATCGAACAGCGAGCGCTTATGGGCAAGGGCGTAGGCTATATCGACGTACACCTTCTGGCTCCACTATGATCGACCAGTCGCGCCTGTGGACGCGCGACACCCGCCTCCGCCGTATTGCAGGCGAAGGCGATGTGCTGTACGCTGCGCCGTAGCATGTCCTAACCGGCTGCTTGCACCGCACTTCGGTAGTCGCGAGTACGCGGTCTTCCGACATTGACGTCAGCCCGATAGGCACCACTCCTTGCGCCTCGACTAACGAGGCTTCCTTACCAGAGCGGTTAGTTGCCTTGTGGTGATAGGTCGACAATACCGAGCAGACGATGTCTGATTGCTCGAGGGCTGTCTCGGCAGCTGACAGCCGATGTCTGATGTCTGATGTCTGATGTCTGATGTCTGATGTCTGACGTTGCCGCGTCTCCGGTGGTTAAGGGACTCATTTTAGAGACCGTGCGACTCCGGTGGCCCCCTTTCGGTCGGAATTACGGATGTATAGATAGGCCATGATGACTCTCGGCCGGACTTCCTAACATCGCACGCCGTTTGCCATGCATCTGACCACACGTTTGACTCGATCGCTACGAATTCGCTCTTCGTTCCCGTTTTCCCTTCTAACGTTACTGCTGGCGGGTTCATTGGCAGCCGTCGTTAATGCGCAGACGCTCGACGGCGTCCTGATGTCCGGCTCGGGCGAGGGCGGCTTCAACACGCGCAACATCTCGTTCTACAACCCCGACCTCGACCGGCTCTACAACGTCTCGGTGACCCCGCACTTGTGGCAGAGCACGGTCTCGAATACGGATACGCTCGACGGGCTCGTGATCGGTGCCCGGCACGGCGGTGCTCGAACCAGTTCCTGGAATCCCTCGCTCTCGAGATCCGGCCGGATGGCGTTCGTTGTAGACTGGTTTTCCGGTACTGAACAGGACCGGTTCCACATCGTGGCGCAGAACCGTGACGCGACGGACCGCGTGGTGCTCGCCGGGCCGTTTCATAGCGGGGGCGCAGGCACCGGCGGGGGGCCGGACCGCTCCTACCGACCATCGGTATCACCCGACGGTGAGACGGTCATCCTCGCTGACTACCGACTCACCAACGTCGATGGAGGTCGGCAGACGACGGGGCAGCTCCTGCGCGTGCCCTCGGACGGAAGCGCCGAGCCGGTACAGATCGACATCAATGACCCGAACGGATGCAATGAGGTTATGCAGGCCGTCTATCATCCCGACCGGGACGAGATCGCATTTCTTGGATACTCGATGTTCGACGGCATCTGCACGCCGGCCGTGCGCGTGATGGATGCCGATGGATCAAACCTGCGCGATCTCTATGTCGATGCCAATCACAATTACATTGGCTGGCACATTGGATTTCAGCTGATTGACTGGAAGGCCGACCGCATACTGTTCGCAGAGTCGACCGTGGGGCGTAATTTTACGATTGAGCCCCGGTACAACGTTCTCGTGATCGACGACACCTCGGGTGAGGTCGTTGGCTCGCACGCGGCCACGGCAGATCATCTGATCAGGTCGTCGTTCCAGCTTTCGCCTGATGCGCAACATCTGGGATATGCGATGAACCCGGATGGGCAATGCTGGATCACGGTCAAGGATCTGGAGACGGGTGAGAAGGTGCTCGATCTGACCGACGTCGCCGACACCGGCCAGTACTGTTACATGAACTGGGCCGACGCACCGGCCGTGCCCGAGCCCGCCCGTCTCGAGCTGTCGGAGAGCCACCTCGTTCTCTGGAACGAGAAAGCCGTGCAGGTTCTGCCGACGCTTTACGACGTCGACGACAACGTCATCGCGCATGAGGTAAGGCGATTTACGGAGACGGTCCATTCGACGCAGTTCCGCGTGAACCGCCTCGAACACATGTACTTCGGATGGACGGCCAACTCGACCAGCCCCCAGGAGCAGTGTTTTCTGAACGCCGGCTTCGAAACGTGCTTCACGGTATGGAACGCGGAGGCACCCGTCTTCAGCATCGAGGCGCTCACCGACACCCTCTATGAAGCAACCGGTGAACCGGGCTTCGTACGCATCACGCGCTTCGGCAACCCGCGAGGCATGAATGTCGAGATCTCAAACCGGCACACGGCACGGCCCTTCCGCGACTTCCTGATGGATCCACCGGGTACTTCGCTCGCCTTTGCTGAAGGTGTAGACGAACGGCTTATCCGAATTACACCCATCGAGAACGGCACGGTGACCAATAACCGAACCGTACGGATAAGATTGGATAACGGCACCGGGTATGCCGTCAACACCACCGTTCCCCGACTCGTCGAGATCCCGATCATTGACAGCGGCGTCTCATCGACGAGCCTCGCCGTGACCGGTGTTGCGCCGGCGCGCGGCGGAGATCGCGGCACCGTCGAGTTACGGGCAGCGGGGCGAGGTTTTGATGCCAATGCCGAGCTCTACCTCGAGCGGGGAGGTGCGCGCATCCATGTGACGGATGCCGAGGTCGAGACGCGTTTCGGCCAGTCGTCGATCAGCGGCCGCGCGGATCTGCGTGAGGGCAGCCTCGGATTGTGGGACGTCGTCGTTGAAAGCGGCGGCGACCGGCAGGTGCTCTCGGGTGCGTTCGAGATCATCGAGTCACCCGCTGAGCCCATCATCTACTCGAGCGTCATCGGTCCGCGGACGGTAAGCATGAGGGAGTGGGGCCATCGGTACCGGGTGAACATTCGCAACGGCGGCGACACCGACATCTACGACGTCATGGCGTATATCTGGACGCACCGGGAAACATCAGCCGCGCTGGAACGAGGCCTGGTCGAGTTCGACGATGCGGACTACGATGCGTCGGCACCTATGTTTGTCGACCGTGGCGACTACCAAATCGCGCCGATCTGGATCTACCGATTGCCGGCCAACGAATCGGTCGAGGTAACGCTGCATGTGGTCAACCCGGTTGAGCTGGTCGGCCAGGATCTGCTGGTAGGTGTGACTCACAACACACCGAATCCAGACCATGCGTTCACTTGGACCGGAATCCTCGACGAGGATGGAGAAGAGGCGCTCCCGTGGAACCTGGGCGTGTATCTCGGCCGCCTCGCGCACTTTGCGGAGGAGATGGGGGCCGGGAAAGTGGCCTGCGTGAGTCCGCCTGGATCCCCACCGAGCGGATCGGGTGGCTCATCGCAATGTGCTGGTTTCGGCTCGTCCGTCGGAAGTGGAAATAGTGCTAGTGATCCGTCTGATCTGGTCGGTGACTTGCAGAACGACAAAGCTCGTTTCTGGCGTGCAATTAGAGAGAACCCGAAGTATGGTGCCCAGAAGGCGGTTACCAGTGTCCCGAGACGCTTTACCGCCGGTGAGCTCGTTGGTGGATGTGTTCTGAATCAGGCTATTGGCAGCGTCACTGGCTACAGGAGCGATGCTGACTTTGCCGCAAGCCTCGGCTTTGGAGAGGGAAACGGGTCGGGTGGCTCCGGTGGTGGGTCGGGCGGCGGATCGATGTGCTCGCCTATCGTCTTCTCCGAGGACCCCAACGATAAGCTCAGCCTCTCCGGCGAAGGCGAAGGGCGCCACCTCGCGTCGATCATGGAGTTGCCCTACCAGATCCGTTTCGAGAACGTGGACTCGGCCACGGCACCGGCGCAGATCGTGACCATCACCGATACGCTCGATCTGGCAGTGTACGATGTCAATACGTTCCGGCTCGGCGCGATCGAGATTGCCGACGAGGCGATCGCCGAGCCCCCCTTCGGCGTGACGTCGTTCACGACAACCATCGACCGCCGGCCGGAGGCTGATCACCGGATCCACATCCATGCCGCACTCGAGCGGGACGATGAGCGCAACTTTGCGCGCGTGGTTTGGACGCTCACCACGCTTGATCCGGACGCCGACGAGCTTCCCAATGAGGCGATGGAGGGCTTCCTGCCGCCCAACAAGACGGCACCTGAAGGCGAAGGGAGCGTCCAGTTCTACATCCGTCCGCACGATCACCTGCCGCACGGGCGTGAGATCAGCAACCACGCTGAGATCGTCTTCGACTCCAATGAGCCGATCCTCACGCCGGTGTGGACGAATACGCTCGACTTCATGCCGCCTTCCAGCGCCGTCGCCGCGGTGAAGCAAGCGGAGACCGACGGCGTGTGGGAAGTCGAGTGGGACGGCTCGGACTCGGGCGCGGGAATCCGCGAATTCGGCATCTTCGTTCAGAAAGACGGCGGGCCGTTCGAGCTCTGGACCGTCAGCAGCGAGACGAGCGCGCTCTTCGAGGGCGATCCGGACTCGGAGTACGGTTTCTTCGCGATGTCGATCGACCGAGTGGGCAACGTCGAAGGCCCAAAGACGGAAGCCGAAATGTCAACGGCGGTATCGATCGAGGGTCCGGGCGGTGGCTTGCCGACCGTCTTCGCACTCCACGGCAACTATCCGAACCCGTTCAATCCGAGCACGATCATACCGTTCGACCTTCCCGAGCCCGCGCATGTGCGGCTGCAGGTATACGATGTATTGGGTCGGCAGGTGGAGACGATCTTGGACAAGGAGATGGAGGCCGGACGGCACGCGCTGACCTTCGAGGCCTCGCGCCTGGCAAGCGGAATGTATCTCATTCGGATCGACGCCGGCACGTTTTCGAGTACACGGCAGATGACGCTCGTCCGCTGACGCTTTAAGTTAGCAGGCAGTACGGACCAATCGGCGGGTGGCACGATGCTGCCCGCCGATTGCCATATAATGGAGACACCCGTCGATACGGCTTTATTTCGGACAGGATGTACAATATTAACGAGATGAATAGCGACAAGACTGATGGTGTCGCGACGTCTACGCGTTGGCCGGGGAGCGAGGGGTAGTGGCCTGCAGCCTCCACGTCATGTGAAACCTGTCCTTAAGCCGATGCGGCGGGCGAAAGGGTCCTCCGCCAACGGCACCTCGACGTCGGCCTCAAAGTGTATCAGGAGCGATGAGAGTTTGGCCTCCACGTTAAAGCATCCTGTTCATTCTGTGAATCCTGTCCACATTGATCAAAAGGACAGGATGAAGAACACCACACTTGATCACGCGGACCAGTTGGTTCCTGAGAAAGAAACACCGACTGACGGCACCGCGCCCTCCATCCGAAACGGATGTACGGCAGCCCCAAATCAATACTCACTCGATCGGGATCAGGATCTCCGTCAGCAGGTCGGCTTCAGCCACCTCGCCCGGACTCGTCCGATAAATTTCGAACGACGGCGCGTCGCGCATCTGCAGCCGCTCTTGCGATAAGATCCCGTACGCGGCCTCCCACGTCTCGGGTAGCGCTTCATAGCTTCCTTTATGGACGACCTTCAGAAATCGCCCGCCGGCAATACGTGCTTCCGTCAAACCGTCCGGCGTCGGAACGTCATCGGGAAGCTGCAGCGCGGCCGAGGACCGCAGCTCATCGGCCGGCGTCGTCCGCGGGTCATCGTAGTACACGCCCAGCATCACCACACCGGGCCGGCCGAACAAACCGGCCCGCCCGGCAGCTTCGCCCAGCTTCTCAAAGGCGCTCCTGATCTGCATATACGGCCCGCGGTGCGGCACGCCCACCGTCCGCATATCCGCGAGTTCAATGACTTCGTGTTGCATCGCTTCACTCATTTATGAGGTTGTCGTTTCCTCCTTGTCGCCCCCACCAAGCGAAAATCGACAAGCCGTCGTTTCAAAATTTTCTTTTCCAGCCGCCGCATCAAGCCCACTACGCCAACCAGTTTTGCCACCTGCATGTTTTTGGGGAGAACCGGGTAAGGCCGCGCGTCGGCCCACAGCGGTGCTCCGGGACGGTGATGGTATCCGCTTCGCCCCTCCGCTCTTGCGCCGTCAACTTCGGACGCAGAGAATTATCGCCCGCGATCAACCCCGGCAATCCCCTTCCGCTCGTTCGTCCGATACTACATCGCGTAATACTACACGCGACGGCGTGAAACTCATCGCGGCCGTCCGTACCCTTTGATCGGCATCGCGCCTGACCTTTCCCTTGACCTTTCATCCGGCATCTGCCGCTCGATCACAGGCGCGCGGCAACTCACCAGTTCTTGCATCAACTAACCATGCCGATCCGCATCATCACCATATCACGACTCTTCGGTGCCGGAGGAGCGTCGCTCGCCGCCGCGCTGGGGCAACGGCTTGGCTGGCAAGTGATGGACCGGCGGCTGATCAACGAAGTGGCGCGCCGGCTCGACCGTCCCGAGGAAGACGTCGTCGAGTACGAGGAGCGCGGGCTGAGCACGTGGGAGCGAGCGATGGCCTTTGCGTCGAACGCCTTCCCTGAGATGCCCATTCCGCCGCTGCAAACGTACATGACGGCGCGCGTGCCCGAAGCGGCCGAGTCGATCCTCACGCAGATGGCCGACCATGAGCCGCTCGTCGTCGTTGGGCACGGCACGCAGTGCATCTTCCGCAATCGGCCGGATGCGCTTCACCTTCGCCTGATTGCACCGCGCGAACAGCGAACCCGGACGGCGATGCAACGCCTCGGCATCACCCGCGATGAAGCCGAGCGACGCCTGCGGAAAGTGGATGCCGATCGACACGATTTCCTCCGCCAGGTGCACTGCATCGAAAGCTCAGACGCCGACCTGTACGACCTCGTCATCAACACGCGCGAGATTTCGACGGATGAAGCGGCCGAATTCGTAGAACGCATCGTACGGGCACGAGGACTATGAGCCGGAAGCCCACACCTTCCGTCAACAGCATCATACTGCTGCTCTCGGCGCAGGTCTTCCTGATCATGCTGGGCCTCGGCCTCGTCACGCCGATCCTGCCGCTCTATGCGCAGTCGTTCGGCGTAGGCGCAGCAGCCGTGGGCTCGCTGGTGATGGTGTTCGGCATCGCCCGCATCGTCGTCAACATCCCCGCAGGCCAGTGGACCGATACGTTCGGCCGCAAGCGGATGCTTGTGCTCGGCCCGCTCCTGAACGCCGCCGGAGCGCTCGGCCTGGCATTCTCCGGCTCGTTCGTTGAGCTCCTCATCTGGCGCGTGGTGCAAGGCGCAGGCTCGGCCGTCGTCACCACGGCGGCCATGATCGCGGTGGCCGACATCAGCTCGCGCGAGAACCGCGGCCGTGTGATGAGCATGTATCAAGGCAGCCTCTTGCTGGGCGCGGGCGCGGGGCCGGCTTTCGGAGGTATCATGGCCGATGCCTACGGCGTGCGCGCGCCGTTTCTTGCGTTCGCCGTGCTCACCATCCTGGCGGCGATATGGGCGCTGCTGCGCATCCCCGAAACGCGTCCGGATGCCGCTCCACAAGAAGCGCCGAAGCCGGGCGTTGCCGCGGTGCCCGAGCCGACGCTGCGCCAGGTCATGGGCGATATGCTCCGCAACCGCAACTTCATCCTGATCAGCGCGGTTACGCTCGGCATCTTTTTTACGCGCTCGGGTGGACAAATGACACTGCTGCCACTCCTCGGGCACAACGTCCTGGGGATGTCGGAGTCGCAGATCGGGCTCGCCTTTACGCTTATTGCCGGCTGCAACTTTGTGGCGCTCTACTTTGCCGGAACGCTCGCCGACAGGTTGGGCCGCAAGGCGGTCATCGTCCCATCCGGCTTGCTGACGGCGTTATCCATCGTCCTCTTCATGGTCACCGGCAGCGTTGAAGCGTTCTTCCTCAACGCGTTCCTGCTGGGCGTCGGCACCGGCCTCGGCGGCCCGGCCCCGGCCGCCTACGCAACGGATATCGTGCCGCGGGCGCGCATGGGCCCCGCCATGGGTCTTTATCGCTCGATATCCGACCTCGGCCTCGTCATCGGGCCCGTCCTTCTCGGCGCCATCGTCGACATCTCGGGCTACAACCTGGCCTTCGGTGTGAACGCGCTCATCCTCATCGTGACAACCGTCGCGTTCGCATTCTGGGCTCGCGAAACCGTGGTCAGGGCGCGGTAATCGAAGTTTGTTCGTAACCCGTCGCTGCATCTCCCGTAAAGAGAAAGCCGTATCCATCTAACGACGAGCCTATGTCTGGACTGCTCCCCCGCAGCACGTTCATTTTTCTGCTAACCGTAT
>CBFGYX010000055.1:0-9047 GCA_965653075.1 uncultured bacterium | reverse complement strand
AAGTCGTCATGGGCTCAACACGCATGAAGAGCGGGACGGCCCAGAAACTCGTCCTGAACATGATCACGACGGCGACCATGGTTCGCCTTGGCAAGACCTACGGCAATATGATGGTAGACCTCAAGGCGACCAATAAGAAACTCGTCGAGCGTTCGCGCCGCATTGTTATGACAGTGACCGGCGTTGGTTATGAAGAGGCGTCGCGCACCTTGAGCGAGGCAGACGGCCACGTCAAAACCGCTCTGGTCTCGCTTCTGGCCGGGGTGGACATTAGCGAAGCACGGCGACGACTTGCGAATGCCGACGGAAAGGTTCGTCGCGCTCTCGCGTCTTGACGTTCCACGTGGAACATCACCCTCCCGCCTCCTCCCGTTGTTTCACGTGAAACCATGCGAACCTCCCAAGCACGAGATGCGTTGACTCGCGTCGCTGCAGCGCCATAATGGTGCTGCGGCTTTTGGTCGTTGAGTCAACTTCTGCACCACGTGTCCACTCTGCCGTTTTACCCACGCCTCGCCACGTTACCCGTTGTCACCGAGATAGCCGCATGGCAGCGCTCATCAGGCGATGGAAGTACGGCACGCGTCGAGCATGCGGTGGGCTCACTCGCTGCAATCCTCACCGCTGCACTCTTCGATAAGCAGCCGGCAACGTACTGCTGCATCACAGAGGACGATGAGTCGGCTGCGTTCCTCGTGAGCGATCTCGAGCAAGTGATGGGGGAAGGGAAGGTCGTGCTTCTTCCCACATCGGACCACAATCCGTACGACCCGGATTACGTAGAGGAATCCGCGCGCGCGATTGCACGCTCCGAAGTACTACAGCGGCTCAGCCGGGGCGAAAAGCTGATCGTTGTGGCCGGACTTGATGCGGTTCAGGCACGCGTTCCTTCGCAACAGAAGCTGCTGGACGCCACCTGGACCGTCTCTACCGGCGACGTCATCGAACCAATGGAGGCCGTCAAGCGGCTGATTGAACTCGGATTTACAAGACTCGAGTTTGCGGAGTCACCCGGCGACATCGCGCTGCGAGGCGGAATCCTGGACGTCTTCCCCTTCGCGGGTGAGTACCCCATCCGAATCGAATTCTTCGGTGATGAGGTCGACTCACTCCGGGAATTCGATGCCCGTAGCCAGCGCTCCGTCAGCCGTCTCAAAACGGCGCGTATCGTACCTGACGTTGAAGGACGAAGCAGTGATGCATCCGACTTCGATCCGTTCTTCCATTACCTCACGGAAGACACGACCATCTTCACGTACAACGAAGCACGCTTCCAGGGTATCGCCGAGGACCGGTTTGAGTCTGTGAAACAGGCGTATTCAGCCGCCAAAGAACGGTACGAAGCGGTTCAGTTTCCACTCCCTGAGACTCGTTATCTCCGCGCTGATGAGCTGGAGCTCGAGCTCATGAGATTCGGGCGTCTTCAGTTCGGGTCCTTCCCCATGGGCGACGCGGAAGTCGTTTTTGATGCCGGCGGACGTCCCCAGCCGGTCTTCAACCGGTCAATCGACGTCCTCCGCCGCCAGATCCGCGAGAATACCTCCGAAGGGCTCGATACCGTCATCCTGTGTGACAGCCAGACTCAGCTAAAGCGCATCCTCGAGCTAATGGAGACCGAGGTGCGGGACTTCCGTCTCGACCTCAAGGTAGCGTCGCTCAACGGCGGGTTCTCCGTTCCTGAAGCCGAGCTCGCTGTCTATACCGACCACCAGATATTTGAGCGCTACCACCGCCCAACGCAGCGTAAACGGAAACAATCCTACGGTGGACTCACACTTCGAGAAGTCCAGAACCTCCGCCCCGGAGATTTTGTGGTACACGTCGACTATGGGATCGGCCGCTTCTCCGGTCTCCACCGCATCACGGTGCGCGACAAGCAGCAGGAGGCGGTGAAGCTCCTCTTCCGCGACGAAGATGTGCTGTACGTCAATGTCAACGCACTCTACAAGCTGCATAAGTTTTCGGGGAAGGAAGGTCATCAGCCGTCGCTCACCAAGCTGGGGACGGGCCAGTGGGAACGGACAAAAGCCCGCACCAAGAAGCGCGTTAAAGACATCGCGCGCGATCTCATCAAGCTGTACGCCCAGCGGAAATCATCAGATGGATTTGCCTTCGCGGCCGATTCCGTTTGGCAGCGTGAACTGGAAGCATCCTTTCGATACGAGGATACGCCCGATCAGGCGGCTACCGTCGCTGCCGTTAAGGAGGATATGGAGCAGCCAGTTCCGATGGACCGCCTGGTGTGCGGTGATGTGGGGTTCGGAAAGACAGAAATCGCGGTCAGAGCAGCTTTTAAAGCGGTTCAGGACGGAAAACAGGTCGCTGTGCTGGTACCGACGACGATCCTCGCTGCGCAACATCATGAAACGTTCGCCGAGCGCCTCAAGCCGTTTCCGGTGAAGGTCGAGGCCCTATCGCGCTTCCGCACAGCCGCTGAACAGAAAGCGATCGTCCAGTCGGCTGAACGAGGTGAAGTCGACGTGCTCATCGGTACCCACCGCCTGGTATCAAAAGACGTCAAGTTCAAAGACCTTGGCCTGCTCATCATCGACGAAGAGCAACGATTCGGCGTCGCAGCTAAAGAGCGATTGCGGCAACTTCGCGCGGAGGTGGATACGCTGACGCTAACAGCAACACCCATTCCCCGGACCCTGCAGTTTTCACTCATGGGCGCACGCGATCTGTCAATCATCAATACGCCGCCACCGAACCGTCAACCTATTATTACCGAGATACATGGATATAATAAGGACCTTATTCGCGACGCTATTCAATACGAAGTAACGCGTGGCGGGCAAGTGTTCTTCATCCATAACCGCGTAAAGTCTATCGAGGAGGTCGCCGCAATGCTGCGCGGTATGCTGCCCGAAGTGCGCATGCAGACCGCCCACGGACAGATGAAGGCAAGCCAGCTGGAGACGGTGATGGCGGATTTCATCGACCATAAGTTCGATGTGTTGATATCCACAAATATCATCGAGAACGGACTCGACATCTCGAATGCGAATACGATTATCATCAACCACGCCGACCGATTCGGCCTATCGGAGCTCCATCAGCTGCGCGGGCGGGTTGGTCGGGCGGATCGGAAGGCGTTCTGCTACCTCCTTGTCAAGTCGGTCCACGGACTGACGCGAGAAGCGCGAATGCGGCTGCAAGCCGTGGAAGAGTTCAACGAACTCGGAAGTGGATTCAACATCGCCATGCGCGATCTCGACATCCGTGGCGCAGGCAACATGCTCGGGGGTGAGCAGAGTGGATTCATTGATGAGGTCGGTTTCGAAACGTACCATCAGTTGCTCGATGAAGCCGTTGGAGAGTTGCGCACCGAAGAATTCGCTGACGTATTCGACAAGAAACATGTGCCGCGGCCGCTTGAAACCGTGGTCGACGTCGATGAGGACGCACTTATTCCTGACAGCTATCTGTCGAACAACGTCGAACGCCTTAACGTCTACCGCCGCATCAGTGAGGCGGCATCGGGCGAGGCGCTGGATGATATACGGCTTGAGATGCTCGATCGCTTCGGCCCGGTGCCGGAGCAGGTCGACCAGTTGCTTCGCGCCGCCCGATTGAAACTACTCGGTCAACCACTGCGGCTCCGGAAGGTCCTCTACAAGAACGAGCGCTTATTCCTCTACCCGCCGTCCCAGGAAGAGGACCCCTACTTTTACCAGCACATATTCTACACATGGCTCGCTCAGCTCAATGATCTCGAGAAGCGGTACGTGCTTCGAGACGAGAAGGGTAAGAAGATGAGAGCGATCGTGCAGGAAGTACCTGACCTCGAGGCTGCGATCGAGATCATGCAACGCCTGCAAGTAAATGACGAAAGCATCGAATTGCAGACCACGTCCTCCGAAAACCGGGCCCTGTAAACGGCCGCAGGCGCGTGATCTCGAGGCTGCCCGACATGCAGTATCGCCTCGCCGCGGCGATCGCCTGAGAGGCCGTACGGCACTCTGGAGGCGTGTCGTGTTCAGAAATGTCCCATGAATGGACTATTTCGTGTTCGCCTGGAGGATTCGCTCAGCTTCCTCTCGAACCAGCCGCCGCAATCGATCGGGTTCGACTACGCGGACTTCGCCTCCAAAGCTCAGCATCCAGCGGGCGAGGAACTTCAGGCTCTCAATCTGAAACGCCACTTCGACCTCGTTCTCATCTTCGACCTCTTCCACAACCCGGGCCGGTATTCGGGTTCGCGCGAGGCGGTAGGCCGTGGCTGAGAAGCGAAGCTTGACGTCGATCATATCGTCGGGCGCGGCGCGTTCCTCGAGGTACTCGCGGAGATCGAAATCCGCTGGGGGCTCGAAGCGCTCCGACAAAACCCGCATCGTCAGGATGTGATCGAGGCGGAAGTTTCGGATTCCGTTCCGCAGCAAGTCAAAGGCGATGAGATTCCAGTGGTCAGTGTAGTAGACGAGTGCCAGCGGATGGACGGTCCGGCGCGTGACTTCGCCGCGGCTCATCACAAGGTATTCCATGATGACGGCGTAATGCTCGGCCACCGCTCTGCTGAGCTCGTACCACCCCCCTCCCTCCGGCTCCTCTTCATCGGCCGCCGCATGGATCCAGTAAGGATCGAGGGCTGTGCGCTGTTTCAGCCGGTCGACATAATCGCCGATTGATCGCGGCAACACCTCGCGGATCTTGAGATCGACCTGATCGGCATCTTTCCTGAGCGACGGGTCCGACTGCAGCTTCATGAACTCGGCACCCATTAGAAGTGTGGCGGCCTCCCGAGCCGTTAGCATGAGTGGTGGTAACTGATAGCCGTCGAGAATCTCATAGCCACCGCCCTCGGCATAGGTGAGCGGCACACCCGACTCTGACAAGGCGCGCAGATCCCGAAATATCGTCCTGCGACTAACACCGAAGTGTTCGGCAAGGTCGCGCGATGTCATGTTCGGGCGCCCTTGAAGCTGCAGAATGATATTGAACAGGCGTTCCGTCCGATTAAGGGCGCGCTCAAGGTTACTCATCTTCTGGCCTTGTGTAAGCCGATACGATCTCCTTCTCGACAAAGTAGGGGTCGTTCAAAAACGAGGCGACCGGAAGTCGCTCAATAACGATATCCGGTTGGAGCTGCCGCAACGCTTCAATTTCCTGACCGAGCTCGCCACCTTTCAGACAGACCAGTCCGTGGGCCCAGACCTCATCTGACGTCGGCTCCGGCACAGATGCAACGCGGCGATGCCACGTCCACAAATCCGACAGCGGAGCGGTCGCTCGAGAGACAGAATACCGGGCCTCAAGTGCGACCTCCTCGGCGCGGCTATGCACGACATCCACGTTATCGAGCCCAAGGCGCCGGGCAAAGGTCCTCACCGCTTGTATTTTCTTGCCGACGGCATCAACGCCGACAAAGCGCACCTCGGGAAACACAATCGCCAACGGAATCAAGGGCAGCCCGCCTCCCGTACCCCAGTCCACAACAACCGACCGATCGGAAAACGACTTCACGGCCAGCGCAAGGCAATGAGGGATGTGGCGACGCAGAATCGCATCCTCGTCTTCGCGCGAGACGAGGTTGATCCGCCGGTTCATGCTGCGGAGCTCTTCCGCAAAGTGCTCAAGTCGATCGAGCGCCGATGTATCGAGCTCGAGACCCTCGGGAGTCATCATGCCTCAACGGATTGAGAGACCGACGTCTGATGGCCACCGAGCTTTTTCAACATCACCATCAACACAGACACATCCGCCGGTGAGACGCCGCTGATTCGCGACACCTGACCGAGATTATCCGGGCGGATTTTCGTCAGCTTCTCGCGCGCCTCCATCGTGATGTTAGACACCCCGTCAAAGTCAAAGTCATCGGGGATCTCCCACGACTCAAGCTGCTCCATCTTACGCACCGTCTCGTGCTCGCGCTCGAGATAGCCTTCGTATTTAAGCTCAATCTCAACAAGCTGCTCCGTGCGGTCCGCTCCTGGAGATGGAATCGCAACGTCGTCGACAATGCCGACATGATGCAGCAAATCGGTCAGCGACACCTGCGGCCGCAACGCCAGTTTCTCGAGGCGTTCTGTCTGGTCAATCGTAGTCGTGCCGACCGATTCCAGATAGCCGTTGACGTCGGCAGGCCGTACCGTCTGCGCCGCAACGCGCTTCCGCGTCTCGCGGATCGCCGCCTCTTTCTCATCGAGCCGCGCCAATCGCTCGGCCGAAGCGAGGCCCAAGTTGTAACTCAGCCGGGTCAGCCGCTGATCTGCGTTGTCCTGGCGAAGCAAGATCCGATGCTCCGCCCTTGAGGTGAACATGCGATAGGGCTCTTCCGTCCCCTTGGCAACAAGGTCATCGATCAACACCCCGATATAGGCCTCAGACCGTTTGAGAACGACCGGATCGCGGCCGTTCAGCCGCTGGACCGCGTTGATCCCGGCAATTAGTCCCTGCGCGGCGGCTTCTTCGTAGCCGGTCGTCCCATTGATCTGCCCCGCAAAGAAAAGCCCGTCTATGAGCTTCGTCTCAAGGCTATACCGAAGCTGATACGGAGGGAAGTAGTCATATTCGATCGCATAACCCGGCCGGAGCACATGCACATTCTCCATCCCGCGCACGCGCCGCAACGCGTCGAACTGAACGTCTTCTGGCAGGCTCGTCGAAAAACCGTTGACGTAGACCTCGTAGGTATTTACCCCCTCGGGCTCGAGAAACAACTGATGACGCTCCTTACTCGCGAACCGGTCGATCTTGTCTTCGATCGACGGACAGTAACGCGGCCCCTGCCCGGCGATGCGACCGTTGAACATCGGACTGCGGTCGAAGCCGAGCCGTAGCTGGTCATGTACGTCCGGATTCGTGTAGGCCAGCCAGCACGAAATCCTGTTCGGGGGGAGCGCGTCGGAGAGATACGAGAACGGCGAAGCGTGAGGATCGCCAGGCTGTTCCTCCATTACCGAGTAGTCGATCGTCCGGCCATCCACGCGAGGCGGCGTACCGGTTTTCAGGCGCCCGGATTCGAAGCCGAGACGTTCGAGC
Organism: uncultured bacterium; assembly: GCA_965653075.1. Taxonomy (GTDB): domain Bacteria; phylum Bacteroidota; class Rhodothermia; order Rhodothermales; family CAZKDQ01; genus CAZRTY01. The sequence continues at coordinate 2,066 of CBFGYX010000055.1, read as the reverse complement.
GAAGCCGTCAATCCGACCGAGGCTCGCTCGCCCATCCTTCCGCCGCCGTAGCGGCGCTCGCCGATGTGGATGACGCCGTTCATGAACGTGCCACTCGTAAGGATGACGCTCGGCGCGTAGAACACCTGATCAGTCTGCGTCCGAACGCCCGTTACACGTCCACCTTCGCTCAGGATGTCCATCACCATATCCGACCGCATGAAGAGGTTGGGGATGGATTCGAGCTCCCGGCGAACCGAGTCGGCGTAGGCCATCCGATCGCATTGCGCACGCGGCCCCCAGACGGCCGGACCTTTGCGTTGATTCAGCATGCGATACTGAATGCCCGCGCGGTCCGTGACCACGCCCATGATGCCACCCATCGCATCAATTTCCCGCGCGATGTGGCCCTTACCGATACCACCGATAGCCGGGTTGCATGACATCTGCCCGATGGCCTGCAGGTTCATCGTCACCAGCAGCGTGCGCGCACCCATGCGTGCCGATGCGGCGGCCGCTTCAGAGCCGGCATGGCCACCGCCAACCACGATAACGTCGTATTCGAAGTAAGACATAAGATTATTCGTTCCAAATCGGGAGGCCCTAACGCCTTGTGCGCCTGCGTGGTCCACCTGCGACAATTCTTGAGACGAACGTAGGCAAGACGCCTCGTGAGAAAACGTCGATACGCCGACATCGATCCGGGCACCCGTCGCCGCACAATGGGTCGACAGGGTTCTTCATCCAGCACGCTTCCATGGACGAGCGAACGAGTTACGGCCCCAAAGCTACCGGCAAACCGGCCGGTAGCCACGAAGAACTATCCGCACTACTCGGCGGACGGCTCTACCGAGCAATCGGGTTACTGTTCGTGCTGGCATTGTTCTTCCGGTACTTCGACACGCTCTCGCGGGTCGTCTTGCTTGCCTTCACGGGTATCATCATCGGCATCGTCTTCAATGCGATCGTGGCCCGGCTGCCGGTGAGTCGCGCCATCGGCACGGCTATCATCGCGGTGCTCACATTCGGCGGGATCGGAATCAGCGGCTACTTCCTTGGCAACGCTATCGCCACGCAGGCGCGCGCCTTCATACGTGACATCCCGTCCATCATCGAGTCAGCGGAAGAGTGGGTCGGAGACATGTCGGAGTCGCTTGGCGTGGATGTCGAGCTGACGGGCCCCCGCGTGCAGCAGATGCTCCAGTCGGTTGTGGGTGAGGTGAGCGGAGGAACGCTGATTGCGAGCACATTCGGCGTGCTGGAAGTGTTCGCCATAGGACTGCTCGTCTTGATGGGAGCATTTTTCGTCGTCGCGAAGCCGAACGACCTGCTGCTGACACCACTTATGCGTGCGGTTCCTCGAGACAGGCGCCCCGCGTGCCGGCGCATGCTGTCGCTGATGGGCAAGCGGCTGTCGGGCTGGCTCGTCGGCACAGTCGTATCGATGATCTCGATCGGCATTCTTGCCACCGTCGCATTTTATATCCTCGGGGTGCCCTACCCCCTCCTGCTCGGCATTGTCAACGGCCTCCTCAACATCATCCCCCTGATTGGCGCATGGATAGGCGGACTCGTGGTCGTCGTCGTCACCATCTTCGCCAATCCGAGTATGATCGTGTGGGTGATTCTAACGGTTATCGCCATCCAGGAGTTGGAGGGAAACGTGATCCGCCCGCTCGCGATGACCGGAACGGCGCGTATCCATCCCTTCGTCACGCTGCTCTCGCTGCTGCTCTTCGGCTCGATGTTCGGGATCCTCGGCGCCATCCTGTCCATCCCTATCACACTTGCCGTCTTTACGCTCGTTGAAGTGCTATGGGTGGAAGAAACCCTCGGCACGGCCAACGACGAGATCGAGCCGCTCGTCAAAAAATGATTACGGGCTCGCGAGTGCGACTCAACCGTTCTCGCGCAGTGCGAGCCGGATCATAGCCTCCGCTTTCGTAGCGTCGGGATGATCACGCAGGACTTTCCGCAGCGCCTTCTCTGCCGAAGCACGTGAGAACCCGAGCGACTGCAGTGCCGCCAGCGCGTCTTCGCGTTCGGCGGTCGAACGACCGGCTGATGCATCCTCCGTGGCCCCGACC
>CBFGYX010000054.1:0-9110 GCA_965653075.1 uncultured bacterium | reverse complement strand
GCCCAGTTTCTGCGCTACGGCAACACGTTTGTGATGGGCAAAGCCAATTACGTCTTGATGCTGCCGGTGCAGGGCGGCCTGATGATCCGGCTCTTTCGCCACAGCATCGAAGACAATTTCAGACCGTATGTGCAGCTTTCCGGCGGGCCTACGATTGCCTTTCAGGCGCCTTACTTCGATGACTGCAATGGGAACGGGAATCTGGACGAGGCGGTGGACTGCACCGGCGACGGAGAGCTCACCGAACGAGAGGAAACGCTGGGTTTCTTCCAGGCACTGCCACGCGGCAACTTCAAGTTCGGAGCCGGGGCGACGATCGCGATGGGTGCATTTTTTGGGGAAGGAGGGCGCACCACGCAGGGCCTTCGCATCGGCTACTCCTTCAACTATTTTGCGGATGGCGTACAGCTACTCGAACGTCGGCATCAAGAAGTGCCGCGGAGATTTATCGGCACGCCGACGATCACGCTTTCGATAGGCCGATTGCTAACCTCACCCGACGCTATACGTTGAAGCGGAAAAGCAGGACGTCTCCGTCTTTCACGACGTACTCCTTGCCTTCGCTGCGCATGACGCCGGCTTCGCGAGCCGCGGCCTCCGACCCATACCGCTCGAAATCGGCAAATTTGATCGTCTCGGCGCGGATAAAGCCCCGTTCAAAATCCGAATGAATCACGCCCGCCGCCTGCGGCGCTTTCGTGCCTTCCCGGATCGTCCACGCGCGCGCTTCCTTCGGCCCGGCGGTGAAATATGTGATCAAGCCCAGAAGCTGATAGGCTTCGCGAACCAGGCGGTCGAGGCCCGAGCTATCCAGCCCGAGGTCCTCGAGGAACGCGGCAACCTCGCTTTCGTCAAGATCGGCGAGTTGTGCTTCGAGCTCAGCACTGATCACCACCATCCCCGCGCCTTCGCTTTCGGCGATCCGACGGACCTGCTCCGAATGCTCATTACCATCGGGAAGATCGTCCTCGCTAACGTTTGCGCCGTAGAGGATCGGCTTCGACGTCAACAAGAACATCGACCGTAACCAGGCGGCTTCTTCCTCGTTACGCGTCTCGAGCGATCGCGCCGACTTCCCGTCCCCGAGATGATCGACGACCCGCTCGTAGAACGTGAGCTCCTCGCGGATTTTCTTGTCGCCCGTCTTGGCCATCTTGGACGTCCGCTCAACGCGCTTTTCGGCCGTGTCGAGGTCTTTCAGGATAAGCTCGGTGTTGATGATCTCGATGTCGCGCGCCGGGTCAACCGAGCCCGACACGTGCACCACGTTGGGATCGTCGAACGCGCGGACGACATGGATGACAGCGTCTACCTCGCGGATGTGCGACAAGAACTGGTTGCCAAGGCCTTCGCCTTTCGAGGCGCCCTCCACGAGACCGGCGATGTCGACAAACTCGATGGTGGTGGGCAGCGTGGCGGCCGAGCCCGCCAGTTCGGCAAGCCGCTCGAGCCTGGGGTCGGGCACCGGTACGACGCCGACGTTGGGCTCGATCGTGCAAAAGGGATAATTGGCCGATTCAGCGCCGGCACGGCTCAGCGCATTGAACAGCGTCGACTTACCGACGTTCGGGAGACCTACGATACCGCAACGTAATGCCATGGTGTCTATTTTTATGCGACCGGCACAACCGGCCGTTGACAAAGCGCCCGAGTTATCGGGACTTCAGTCGATTGTTCCGTGCCTGAGGATCAGGTGCAGCGATCTCGCCAAATATCCGATGATCACTTTTCGAACTACCGCTCTTCGCTTCAGCGCGCCTCCAATTTTATCACTCGTCCTGCTCCTCGCCATGGTCGGCGTGGTCCCGCATTCGGCCCACGGCCAGCTCGCCCCCGGCGGACGCTATCTGCAAGCAGGTCTCGCCGTCATTCCCGGCATCGGAGCCCAGGCATCGTTCCTCCAGCCCAGCACGTTGTACACGGTTGAAGGTGCACTTTACGTCGATTTCTCGCCGCAGTTTTCCGGCGGCGAAGGCTCGATACAAGTCTCAGGCGGCATTGGAGGAGCCCTCCGCATCTTCGGAATCGCGCGCGCCATCGGGAACGCCGGTTCGGGCGGTACCGATCTGGACGTCGGCTTTAGATTCGGCCCCGCGCTGTACTTCCCGCTTGGAGAATCCTCACGAGCGGAGAATCCCTTTAGCTTGTTTCTCGACCCTTACGGCCGATTCATCACGGAGCTTGGCGGCAACAGAATCGGGTTCGTCGAACTCGGGTTGCAGCGTCCCATTCTTCGCGCCGGACTGGTGTTCAACTTCTGACGATCAATCCTGATAGGGGATGGAGATAAACTCGCGCTCGGGTAAGCGTACCGCCGTGAGCCTTCCATAACCCCGCCGGTTGTGGTACACGCAGCCCGTGTCGACGTTGATGAGCTGATCTTGGTTAATCGGCTCGGTAACGGGTGTATGACCACAGACGACCGTCTTTTCCCAGTTCAACCGTGGCGCCTTGAGATGTGATCGCTCCCAGAGGAAAACGCCCTCGTCATTCCGCTCAAGATTCTTGGCGACGGAATACTCGGGCCGCAATCCGGCGTGAACGAAGCAGTAATCATCTTCCTCGTGGTAGAGCCTGGTTTCCCGCAGGAACCGTTCGTGCTCATCAGGGATGACCGTGTTTCGCTCGTCATCCACATAACTCTCGAGCGTATCAAGACCGCCGTTTGCGCGCCAGGGCTCGAAGACGCGATGGTCCAGATAGTCGAGCATGAGCGCCTCATGATTACCCCGCAGGAAAACACACGGCACGCTCTGACTAAGCTCGAGCACAATGTCGATCACCCGGCGGCTGTCGGGCCCCCGGTCCACATAATCGCCGACGAAAACGATGCGGTCGTCACCGTTTGGGTCGAGGGTGCCGAGGAGCACGTTGAGCGTCTCCGCGCATCCGTGGATATCGCCGATTGCGATCAGGCCCATGCGCCTCAGGGAGTTTTCGCCCGCTGCTGGATATCATCCATCCCCACTAAACCGCGACCTGATTTCTGCAGGCGTCCGGCGTTGTACAGTTCGAGGACGATGGCGTCGAGAACACCGTTGATGAACTGTCCGCTTCGGGGCGTGCTGTAGTTTTTCGCAATATCAATCGCTTCGTTGAGCGTCACCTTCGGGGGAATGTCGTCGAAGGTAAGCAACTCGCACACAGCGATGCGAAGCAACACGCGGTCAATCAGCGCGATCCTCTCCAGCTCCCAGTTCTGCGTGTGCCGGCCAATAATTTCGTCGGCCTGCTCGATCATGTCGATCGTACGCAGCAGCAGTTTTTCGGCAAAGCGCAGATTGTTGGCGTCATCCTCGAGATCAGGCCGGATGACGTGATCCAGGTAGAGCTTGACTTCTCCACCTCCAACTTCGAGTGCGTAGAGAGACTGCATAACTCTCTCTCGGGCGGTACGGCGGCTGCTCATGCGCGATGCTTCAAAAAACAGGACTACAAAACGGCGATGGTCGGTCGTGTATTCGGGGATGCCCCGCCGGTTCTGCGGCGTGCGTAATCTTCACCTTGATGTCAACACGACGCGCCGTCTCGTTACGGAATGCTCGGGCGGCCATCTTCGGGATATCACCCTGCGACTCCCGAGGACATGGCACGTGAAATTAATCTTTCCCCATCGGCAGCGCCCGCCCTCTGGGTATCGATCTTCTTGGGCACCGGGATTATATGCGGAACCCGCGCACCGGCGCCGCTGCTGTGGATCGGTGCCGCGATAATCGCCGGAGCCGTAGTCGCAGCGACCGCTTTCTTCAGCCGGCGAGAGATCGTCACGCTGCTCGGGCTTGTGTCGGCCGTCGGGATGGTCATCATCGTCGTCTCCGCCGGCGCGCTACGCATCACGTTCCACCGATCGATCCCTGCGGGCGACATATCGCTTGCGGCCGACACGCTACACAACACCGAGGTAGTGGTTATCGGAAAACTCATCCAGCCACCGCGGGAGACGGCATCTAATTTTTTGTTGGATATGGATGTGGAGTCGCTGGTGACCGAGGCTGGTGCGCGTCCGGTACGCGGCCGCCTGCGCGCTGTGATGCGGAAGTCGTCGGTCAATGAGATGACGGCGACCATGGGGACGATCGCCGTCGGAGGCACGCTTCGAAAGCTGCCTTTACAGAGGAATCCGGGGGATTTCGATTACGGTGGATACCTGCGTCGGCAGGGTTTCGGGGCCGAGGTCGAGGCGACGTACGCCTACGTCGTAGATGATTCCGCGCCGCTACATCGGCGAGTGCTGATACGTGCAAGAGGAGCTGTGGAATCGGCCATTGAATCGGCCACGCCGTCTCCAGGCGGCCGCGCCGTGCTCGTTGCATTGCTGCTGGGCGATCGCTCCGGCCTCGATATAGAACTCCGAAATAACCTCGCCCGCACCGGACTCATGCACCTGCTCGCCGTCTCGGGTCTGCATGTGCTTCTGGTAGCGATGGTCTTCTACAATCTGCTGAAGCCCATGCTACTGCGTTTCGGGGTGAGATGGCGGGGGATGGAGTCGAGCCGCGCCGTTACGACCATCATCATCCTGATGATCTACACCGCGTTGACGGGTGCGGGCCCGTCGGTGGTCCGAGCGTCTGTGATGGCCGCGTTGTTCATGGGATCGACGCTCGTGCAGCGGCCCGTCAGTTCAATGAACACCCTGGGTGTTGCAGCCACCGTGTTAATGCTGTGGCGGCCTGAGGACCTCTTTGCGCCCGGATTCCAGCTATCATTCGGAGCCGTCGCCGGGATCCTGCTGTTCATGCCGCATCTACGCTGGGTGGAGCAGAAGATGTATCGCACGGGACGCGTCGGCCGCTACGTGTCGAACTCGGTGATGATCTCGCTCGCCGCGGGGTTTGGCACGTTACCGGCGCTCCTCTACCACTTCGGGCAGGCGCCCTTCGCCGGGCTTGCGCTCAACCTCGTCGCCATTCCCGCGACGTTTGGCATCCTCGCCTCCGGCATCGCACTCGTGTTGTTTCATCCGATTTCTGCCGGCGTAGCGAGCACCTTTGGTGCTGCTGCCGATGCCCTTTCTCAGCTCTTACTCGGCATGGCCGGCGCAGGGGGCGCTTACGCTCATTACGCGCTTGTCGAGACCTACGTGCGTGACCTCCCGGCACAGCTCATCATTGTCGGGCTCATTCTGATGCTGGCATTCATACATCGCCCTCGCTTCAGGTGGCGGCTGGCGGCCTTCACCCTGTGCGTCGCGGCCGTGTATGTGTGGGTAAAGCCACTCGACCGGGACGTGATGTCGGTCATATTTTTTGACGTCGGGCAGGGTGATGCGGCGTTGGTAACCACGCCCAACGGAAAGAATATTCTGATCGACGCCGGGCCGCGCGGTTTCGGGTACGATGCGGGGGAACGCATCATCGCGCCGAACCTCCGATTTCTCGGCATCTCACGCCTCGACGTGGTTGTCATATCCCATCCTCACAGCGATCACTTGGGCGGACTCCCCTATCTGATGCGCAATTTTGCGGTGGGAGAAGTGTGGCATAACGGCCATCCTTACGAATCAGCACTTGTTGCCGAGACCATTCACCTGCTCGACAGCCTGAGCATCCCACATCAATCCGTACACGCCGGGATGCAGATGGGCATTGATCCTGCGATTCGAGTTGATGTACTGGCACCTCATGGCGGATCCCTCTCCAACGTAAACGATGCATCGGTGGTCTTGAGAATCCGTCATGGAAGCGCTGATGTTCTTTTCACGGGCGATGCTGAGGCTCCATCAGAATCCATCCTGGCAACATACTTCGGCGAGTTACTCACATCGCATCTCATCAAAGCCGGTCACCACGGCTCGAGCACGAGTAGCACCGACCCGTTCGTGCGCGCCGCCGGCGGGGAGAAATCCGGTGACGTCGTGATAAGTGTGGCCGAGCGTAATCGTTATAGTCACCCGAGTCAGGATGTGATTGATCGGTGGACCGACGCAGGACGTTCCGTCCAGCTAACCAGCGAGGCGGGCGCGTTGTGGTACCGCTCAGATGGACGGGCAATATCGCGATTTGATTGGCGATAAGTAGCCTGTCCACATTTCCCGCTCTCTCTCTTTATCTATATAATTATTTAAATGTAGGATTAGTAAAAGTAGGGGCAGTGGATATGTTGAGAGATGACTTGCTCACACACTTGACAGAATAATGTGGATAACGAAACCATGTTATGCTCGCGCTTATCCACAAGAAAGCCACGACAGATCCGCTGCTATTGATGCGTCCGGCATGATTCGGGAAGATGCTCACATTTTGCACGACCGGAGCGAGCGAGGCATTTGATAAATCGGCTTTTTATCCCCACTGTACACGCTGTGTATCAACCTGCGTAACCTGTTGGTCACAAGTGAGGTTATCGACCGCTGCTCACAGAAATTTTCGCCCCGCCCGCTCGACGTGAGCGGGAGATAGTTTGTCAACGTCTTTTCCACAACAAACGGCCGGCCTTCGTGAAGAAAACCGGCCGTTTTGGGACGAATCGTGGATAACTCCGCCTACGGACGCCCGAGAAGGCTGAACATTTCGCTCTTGTACGCCTCTACACCCGGCTGATCGAATGGGTTGACACCCAGCATGTACCCGCCGATGCCGACAGCATGCTCGAAGAAATAGATGGCAGCACCTACGGCTTCAGGCGAGACGGCGTCCATCCACAAGGTCATGACGGGTACCTTGCCATTTGCATGAGCACGCGCCGTGCCTTCGTACGCCTTGCGGTTGATCTCCGTCATGCTCCGGCCGGTCAGGTAGTTCAGGCCGTCGAGGTTCTGCTCTGAGGACGGGACGGCGATGTCGCCCCCATCCCGCTCGACCATCAAGAATGTCTCGATCACGCTGCGGCGTCCATCCTGCATGAACTGGCCGAGCGAGTGGAGATCCGTCGAGTACTGCGCAACAGCCGGATACAGCCCCTTTCCGTCCTTCCCTTCACTCTCGCCGAAGAGTTGTTGCCACCACGCGCCGAAGCTATAAATGCGAGGTTCGAAGACCGCCAACACTTCGATGGTCTTGCCGGCCTCGTGCAGCAGATACCGGACCCGTGCATAGTCGCGCGCGGCCGTTGACTCGCCGGACGCGTACCGCTCTGATTCGGCCACAGCACCGTAGTAAAGCGATCGAATGTCGATGCCGGCTACGGCGATCGGCAGCAAACCTACAGGCGTCAATACCGAAAACCTACCGCCAACATCCGGCGGGATCACGTACTTCTTATACTTCTTTTCCTGACGGAGAACGTTAAGCGCGCCTGCCTCCGGATCTGTCGTTACGATGATCCGGCGATCCGCGTCGTCGAATCGTGCCTCGAGCCATTCCCGGATCACGCGGAAAGCCAGTGCGGGCTCGAGCGTCGTTCCGCTTTTCGAAATGACGTTGACATAAACGGATTTGCCGTCGAGATGAGCGAGCAAGTCCTTCAGGTAGGCGCCGCTCATATGATGGCCGGCAAAAAGAATTTCCGGCCCCGAGCTGCCGAAGTAGGGCGTCAGGGCATCGATGACGGCCCGCGCACCCAGGTATGAGCCACCGATCCCGATGACGAGGAAGACGTCAGCGTCGGCTCTAACTTGCTCGGCCGTCTGCTGGACGTCTTCGATGAGGGCATCGTTCGGGTTGTGAAGCAGGTCTCGCCAACCTAAAAACTCAGCACCGGCGCCCGTGCCGTCGATGAGCGTGCGTTCGGCAGACTGGGCGAGGTCAACCGATCGTGCCACAGCGGATTCATCCAGATCCGATATCGCGCGGTCGTACTCGATTCTAATCATGTCGCAGTCGGAGGAAAAGTCGGGTGATGATGTTCGTTAGCGGGCCCGCCTAAACTAATCCATCTCCCATCGACATCGCGACAAAATCGGGATACACCCCTGCCTTCACAATGAGCTATCGCCGATATCCTGACGATGCCTTCGCCCAGCTCACTTCCATATGCTCCTTGAGATGCGCCACCGCCTCGTCGTCGGTTTCCATCGACTTGAGTTTGTCGAGCTCGACTGTGGGCGGAATCATTTGCGCCACGATGCTCAGCCGGCGGAGATATTCTCCGGCACCCACAGCCTGCGGCACCAGGAGAATGACAATGAGATGGACCGGTTTGGCAGCGCCTTCCAGCGTGACGCCCTCGCGGCTGAGACCAAATATGAGCCGGCCCGTTTTGACGCTCGGGCTGTGTAGGCGATAGAATACGACGCCCGGCCGAAGCCTCAGGTTAGCATCGGGATTGGCAAAGATCTCCTGTTGCAACAGCTCGAGGTCCGTGTCGTCGTCGTGCGTAGAGACGAGGAGATACGAGATAGGGTCGACGTCCGTATTCTCGATGCCCGTCACGATATCGGCATCCACCAGCATCGACTGCAGCGAAACGGAGCTCCGCCGATCATTAATCAGGTTTCGCCCCGATGACCGATCGCCCACCGGCTCGGGCAGGTACTGCGTGATGAAGTTCGTTGCAGGGAATCGCTGTGCAATCAGGCGAGGCAGGCGGTCGAGCGACGACTGCCAGGCAATCGATCCTTCCCTGACATTCATCAACACGATCAGGTCGTCTTCCTCGACATTCTCCTCGAGCGCGCTGGAGAGCGCTCCCCACGAATTCAGGTCGACGAACGTCGTGTTGACCTCCGGTTTTACGCTTTCGTACTGCCGCATAATGCGCGGCTTTTCGGGTTTTGTCGTGATGATAACTATATCGGCGCCGCCCTGGTCGGCAAATACTTTGAGCACGCTGACGGCTTCATGGAAGCCCGGCTCCACATCTGCATACGGCGGAACGACTACGATCAGTCGTTTCGTCACGTTGACCGGCGTATCGACCTTGCTCACGATCACCATTTGGCGGGATTCCTCGAGAAGCTGGTCGAGGATGCTTCCGAATATGTAGGCCGACGCCGTGTACTCACCATTCCATCCGATCACGACGGTTGATATGCGTTGCTCGCGCATCGCCCTCACAATTCCCGCCGCCACGTTATGATCGATGCGTGTGATGGGCGTCACCGGCACGTCAGCCGCGGCGGCGTACACAACGGCATGGCTCAGGAGTTTTTCAGCGGCGGCCACCTGAGGCGCCACGTCAGTCACAGAGTCGCGCGTGACGGTCAGGGGATAGATCGGCTCATGCGATGA
>CBFGYX010000053.1:0-9123 GCA_965653075.1 uncultured bacterium | reverse complement strand
CCTCGACGCCGAGCAACTTCATCCGCGACATCATCGACCAGGATCTGGAGTCCGGCCGGCACACGAATGTCGTGACGCGTTTCCCGCCGGAGCCCAACGGCTATCTGCACATCGGGCACGCCAAGAGCATCGTGCTCAACTTCGGGATCGCGAAAGATTACGACGGCCGTTGCCACCTGCGCTTCGACGACACGAACCCGGAAACCGAGAGTGAGGAGTACGCCGAGTCGATCTGCGAAAGCGTTCGCTGGCTGGGATACGAGTGGGACGAGCACCTTTACTACGCATCCGACTACTTCGAACTGTTCTATGAGTATGCTCTAAAGCTCATCCGCAAGGGCCTCGCGTACGTCGACAGTCTCGACGAAGAGACCATCAGGGAGTACCGCGGCACGGTCTTGAAGCCCGGTAAAGAGAGTCCGTACCGCTCGAGATCCGTCGAAGAGAACCTGGATCTGTTCCGGCGTATGCGCGAGGGCGAGTTCGCCAACGGCGAGCACGTTCTGCGGGCCAGGATCGATATGGCGTCACAGAACATGAAGATGCGGGATCCCCTGCTCTACCGCATCAAGCACGCCGAGCATTACCGATCGGGCGATGACTGGTGCATCTACCCGATGTACGACCTCGCGCACCCGCTCGAAGACGCCATCGAAAACGTCACCCATTCGCTATGCACGCTCGAGTTCGACAACAACCGTGAGCTCTACGACTGGGTGCTGGAGAACTGCCTCGAGCCCGAAGAATTACCGACACGCCCGCGCCAGTACGAGTTCTCTCGGCTGAACCTCGACTACACTGTGATGAGCAAGCGAAAGCTGCTCCAGCTTGTCGACGGCGGGTTTGTTGATGGATGGGACGACCCGCGGATGCCGACGCTGGCCGGCGTGCGCCGACGCGGCATCACGCCCGAAGCGGTGCGCAACTTTGCCGAAGCGGTCGGTGTGACAAAAGTCGATGGCCGTACGGATATCGGCTTATTCGAGCACACGATCCGCGATTCGCTTAATCACGAAGCGCCACGCGTGATGGCGGTGGTCGACCCGCTAAAGGTGACCATCACGAACTTCCCCGAAGGCGAGGTCGACGAAGTGGAGGCTTCCTACTGGCCACACGATGTTCCGAAGGAAGGAAGTCGCTGGGTGCCCTTTACGCGCGAATTATATATCGAGCGGAGCGACTTTATGGAGGAACCCGTTGCGGGGTTCTACCGGCTTGCTCCGGGACGTGAGGTTCGGCTGCGCTACGCGTATTTCATCACGTGCCACGATGTCGTCAAGGATGATTCCGGCAACGTGATCGAGGTGCTGGCGACGTACGACCCGGAATCGCGCGGTGGCGACGCGCCGGATGGCCGAAAAGTGCGTGGGACGCTGCACTGGGTGTCGGCCCGCGAGGGTGTGCCGGCTGAGTTCAGGCTGTACGACCGTTTGTTCAAAGTGGCGGACCCCGATTCGGCCGAGCCTCCCTTCACCGATCATCTGAACGAGGCATCGCTCACCATCCGCAAAGGCTTTGTCGAGCCGAGTGTGCTGGGTGATGAGGCGGATACCCGATACCAGTTCGAGCGCCTCGGCTACTTCTGGCAGGACCCCATCGACAGCACCTCGGAGCAGCTTGTATTTAACCACATCGTGTCGCTTCGCGATTCGTGGTCAGGGCGTGGCGAGGCGAAGGCTAAAGCCGAACCTCAGAAGCCGAAACGAAAGCCGAACAAGCAGGGAGCGACATCCGGTGGTCGCAGAGATCCGGTCGAGCTTCTCGATGACACGGGCCTCGCGCGGTTTGGCGATCTGCAGTCCCGCTACAAGATCAACCGGGATGATGCGGCCGTGCTCGCCGCTGACCCCGTGCTGACCGACTTTTTCAGGTCGTCCGCTTCAGAGTCGACCCGTCATCAGGCCGTGGCCAACTGGATTTTACACGAGGTCCGGCGTGAAATGAATGCTCGCGGCGCTACAAGCATCGATATCGCACCTGCTGATTTCGTTCGTCTCGTTGAGCTCGTTGAGGAAGCCACCATCAACAGCTCGGCTGGTCAGCGCGTGCTGGCTGCGATGATGGACGGCGGCGGCGCGCCCGACGAAATCGTAGAGCGCGAAGGTCTTATTCAGGAGAGCGATACTTCGGCGCTTGCACCGATCGTCGACACGGTGCTATCGGAGAACGAGGCGAAGGTTGCCGAATACCGTGGCGGAAAGACGGGCGTGATTGGGTTCTTTATGGGACAGGTGATGAGACGCACTCACGGCCGCGCCAATCCGCAGGTCGTCCAGGCTCTTCTACGCGAACGTCTCGACGCGTAATCCGCTACGCCGCGTCGTTGATAATCGCAGCGTCCATGACGCGCGCTCCGAGCCGCTCCAGGATCTCTGCGTACCAGGTCCTCGCCCGGTGCGTGTGATCTCTGAGCGAATGCGTGCTCCACAGAATCGACAGCGTTCGGCGGGTGTCATCGCCCGTCTTTGTACGCTGACTGTCTTTCACGCCGTTGGCGCACGGCCCGCTCGCGTCGAACAGGCAAGGGATTCCGGTGACGGTGATCTCCTGACCGGTCGCGTTGAATACGTAGGCCGCGTCGTCCTGAGGTGCCGTGATGTAAAGCGGCTGCCCGAGTCGGTCCAGGTCGACTACGGAGATCGGGATGCCGCTATGGAGCGACACCACGTTGCACACATCGACCGCCGCATTGATGCTGCCGAGTTTTCCCTGATCGGCTGCGCGCAGCAGGTATTCGGAAGCAGGCTTACCTCGACCCGACGGTTTGTAGCCCCGGGTGCGCATCATCGAGCGGATTTCCGCACGCACGTGATCATCGCTCGCAAATGGCGCGTCGGGCGAGTTAAGCTGGAGGAGGTCGATGAGCCATCCAGGTGATTCCACTTCCCCAATCGGTTCGGGCCACTCGGCCGTGAAGGCAAGCCCGAAGAGTGACGGATAGTCTGTGACTTCGATCTGCATCATGGTAGCGATTCGACCGCCTTCCGCATCCGCAGCACGCACTCATCCTTCCCGATCAGCTCCATCATTTCGAACAAACCGGGCCCGAACGTGACGCCACTCAAGGCAAGACGCGTAGGGTGAATGATGCGCCCGGCGCCGGCTTCATGTTCGTCGGCGACCTCACGCAGCACGGTTTCGGCCGCCTCGGCCGAGAAATTATCGAGCGCTTCGAGCCGGTCTGCATAGGCGGTGAGCAACGCGGGTGAGTCTTCTTTCCAACGCTTCTTCACGCCTGCCTCCTCATACGAATCAGGAGCCTCGAAAAAGTACGCACACTCGGTCGCGAGGTCCGAAGCGAAGACAATTCGTTCCCGCATGAGCGATGCCACGTCACGGAGATACGCCTCGCCGGCCTGGTCATAGCCTTTCGCCGTCAGCGCCGGCTGTGCCCGCGAGAGTAGTTCTGATTCATCCAAAAGGCGAAGATGGTTCTCGTTGTACCAGCGCAGCTTATCCATGCTGAAGCTGACGCCCGACGAGCCGACCCGGTCGAGCGAAAACGCGGCGGCGAGCTCATCGAGTGAAAACACCTCGCGCTCGTCGCCCGGATTCCATCCCAGGAAGGCCAGAAAGTTGATGAGCGCTTCGGGCTCGTACCCGGCCTCGCGATATTGTCGAACTGAGACCGGGATTCCCGCTCTGTCCGCATTTCGTTTCGACAGCTTTCCTCCGGTCGGACTCAGTATCAGCGGCAGGTGGGCAAACGTTGGCGGCTGCCATCCAAAGAACTCGTACAACAATATGTGCTTGGGCGTGCTCGGCAGCCACTCTTCACCACGGATGACGTGCGAAATCTGCATCTCGTGATCATCCACGACATTCGCCAGGTGATACGTCGGCATGCCGTCGCTTTTGACGAGAACCTGGTCGTCGACTTCCTCGCTTGCGAAGGAGACGCTACCACGGACAGCATCGTCAAATGCAATGCGTTTATCCGACGGCACTTTGAGCCTGATGACGTGAGCTTCGCCCGCATCGAGACGGCGCTTGACCTCATCGCCCGGCAGCGTGAGCGAATTCGCCATGGAGTCGCGCGTATGCATGTCGTAACGGGCCGTCCCTCCATCGCGGCTCCGAAGCTCCTCGAGTTGCTCAGGCGTGTCGAAGGCGTAATAGGCATGACCCGCCTGGATCAGCTCGCCGGCGTACTTGCGGTATAACTCCCGGCGCTGCGACTGGTAGTACGGCCCGTACTTGCCTCCATCGGGGCCTCCATCCGGGCCTTCATCGACGTCGAGGCCGGCCCAATTCAGCGACTCCAGAATGTCGGCCTCGGCTTCCTCGACGAAACGTTCGCGGTCAGTGTCTTCGATTCTTAGTACGAACGTGCCATTGTTTCTCTTCGCGAACAGGTAGTTGTACAAAGCGGTTCTTAATCCGCCAATATGAAGAAGACCCGTGGGGCTCGGAGCAAATCGAACGCGAATGTCGGAGTGCATATAGTCAGTTACAAAAAGTGATGTTCGTTATCGGAATTAACTCTGCCAGGTGTGACGCAACGTACCCTGGGCCCGAAAAAAAAGGGCGCGGCTCCACGTTGGAAGTCGCGCCCGACGGGCAGCTGGATCAACGACCCGTATGATCAGAGCGCCTCGGTTGGGGCCGGCTCGACTTCATTGTCGGCTTCAATCGTCAAGCCCGGGTAAAATACGTAGACGGCGCCTCTATCCCGGTTGGGCGAACTGGTCGTCGTGAAATTCACCAGTTCCTCCTCTCCTACGACCAGGCTTGTGATGTCGGCATCAGCGCGAGGACCTGGCATCAGGCTCGTCAATATGAGGATTATTATCGCTGCACCTACAAGTGCTCGGCCGGCGACGGGCATTAACCTGCGCACGCGCTCACGCCGTTCATTTCGCACCTTTGACGGCTGAACGGCGCTCCGATACTGCGCCAGCCGCCGGAGGAAGGCTTCATCCTGGGACGGCGCAATCCGGATTACCTCCTCACTCATCATTCGACGAAGCGCCAGCAGTTCGTCAAAATACTGGCGGCACCGATCACATTCGGCGAGGTGATTGAACATCGCCGCGTGATCTGCAACGCGAAGCTCGCCGTCAACGAACAAGTTCAGTGTTTCGTCGAACGACTCACAGACCGCATGATCATCATCATAGTAGAGTTCTTCCATACCGTCCTCATCCTCTTAATCCGCATGTCGCCTGATTTCATTTTTTCGCGGCAGGGCCGGCTTCAGCCTCGGCTCGTTCAGCCTCAAGAACCGGTCCGATCATCGCCGCCAGCTTCCTGCGTGCCTTGAACAAACGCGACTTCACGGCGCTCAGCGTGCTCCGCGTGATGGCCGCAATGTCTTCGTACGACATGTTCTGGTACTCGCGCAGAACGACGACTTCGCGATACTCGGGCTTCAGTTCGTTGATGAAGTGTGATACGAGCGTGATCCGTTCGCTTTTCTCAAGACGAGAGACCGGCGTTTCTTGCGCAAACGTGGTGGCTTCGCGCTCGTCCTCGAATGGAACCTGCCAGCGTGCTCTACGGATCTGATTGAGGCATTGGTTGCGTGCGATCGTGAAGATCCATGCTTTAAATGCCCCGGAATTGCTCAAGCGATGTCGGTTTTCATACACCCTTAGAAAAGTCTCCTGCATGACGTCGCGCGCCTGCTCCTGATCTCCGAGCATCTTGACGCAGAACGCATACAGGGGTGTTTTATACCGATTGTAGATCGAGATGAAGGCGAACTCGTCCCCCTCCTGAAAATCCTCGATCAGCTGTTTATCATTTTCCGACATCGCGCTTACTCCACCGCGTTAGGGACTCATATTATGACCCGCCCATCCCGTCAAAGTTGCTTCCGGGAGGACAGTCACGGTTCCATGGAACCGCTCTCGGCAACGTGCGTGATGTGCCGGCGATAACGACTGCGTTGCATATGTTACGGACCGGAACTGACCCGATCTACTCCATGAAAAGATCTCTCTTCGCGCTTCTTCCTGCACTGCTCATCGCAATTGGCGTTGCCGGGTGCTCCTCCTCCCGCGACGTCGCGGACAACGGCGGCTCGGACGTCCTTGCTATCGTAGGGGGTGAGCCGATTCGGATTGGCGAGTTTGAGCGTCGTTACATGCGGTCGGCGACGCTGGATTCGACAACAGCCGAGAGTATGGCCGCCAGGGAAGACTTTCTGAATCGACTGGTTGATTTCAGATTGAAAGTGCGGGCGGCTCGCGATGCCGGCCTCGACTCACATCCGGAGCTTGTTTCTGAGCTCGAGAGCTACCGCGTGAACTATGCCCGGCCTTACCTTCTCGATCAGGAAGTTCTCGATCCACTTATCCGCCAGACCTACGAACGGCAGCGAGAGTCGATCCGGGCGCGGCATATCCTGATCCGCGTCGAGAGTAACGCGAGCCCGCAGGATACGCTTACCGCCTACAACCGACTGTCGGCAGTGGCCGACTCAATCCGGCAGGGACGTGATTTCGGGGAGATGGCGCGCCTCCACTCGGAGGACCCGTCGGCGCAGCGAGAGGGTGCTGGCAGCGCCGGCGACCTCGGCTATTTCTCATCCGGTCAGATGGTCGAGCCATTTGAGTCAGTGGCGTTCGCGACGCCGGTGGGCGAGACCTCAGGTATTTTCCGCACGGATTTCGGCTACCACATCCTGCAGGTCACCGATCGTATTCCCACGCCGGAGGCCATTCGAGTGGCGCACATTGTGATCGCACCCGACGCACATGAGACGGATACTATTTCCGCTCTCGACCTCGCCCATCATGTCTATGAGCTCCTTGAGGCAGGTGAGCCGTTTGAGGTGCTGGCTCGCAACTACTCGCACGACCGGAACAGCGCGGCTCGGGGCGGTGAGATCGGCCGTATTGATTTCGCGAGCCGGGTCATCGAACCGTTCAAAACAATCGCGTTCTCACTTGAGAATCCCGGCGACTATTCTGAAGTCGTCGAGACGCCGCTCGGCTATCACATCATCCGGTTGCTCGGGCGCGTAGAGGCGCCGACCTATGAGGAGGCTTATGACGGTCTGAAGCAGCAGGTATCGCGGATGCCCCGGGCACGCGAAGCCGAGCAGCGCCTTGTTTCCGACCTTCGTTCCGAAATGAAAGCGCGCATCGATACGGCGTCACTCTATGCGGAGTTGGAGCATTTCGAGACGGCGGAGCTGGTCAGGCTGATCGGTGTAGACTCGCTGGAGGCACGTCTGGCCGACAAGCCGATCGCATATCTTCAGGGTGAGGAGTTCGCGGTGCGCGACTTGCAGCCGTTCCTGGCGCAGTCGAGCCGTAGCGCCGCAAGTACGCGTGAGGCCCTGCTCACGGCAGCCAATCGCCTTCTCGACGATAAAGCACTTGATGCCGGTACCCGGGCGCTCGAGTTGCGCGACCCCGAGTTCGGCGAGTTGATGCAGGAGTTCCGAGAGGGTCTGCTGCTGTTCCGCTTCATGGAAGATTCCATCTGGACGGCGGCAGCCCGCGATACGACGGCACTGCTGGCGCTCTTCGAAGAAACGGCGTCCGAGCATACCTTCCCCGAACGGCAGCGCATCATCACCGTCGCCGCACCGGATGACTCGACACTCGCTACTTTCACTACCGTGTATGACGAATCGGGCCTCGACGCGGCGCTCGAAATGACGGAGCTACAGGCCGACACCATGCTCGTCTCAACACCTGCGCCGGAACCGTTCGACCGCGTGGCGGCACTACCGGTCGGGGGTCGCACGGATTCCTTCTTCGAACGGGGGCGGCGGATGATTCGAATCAATGACGGTGTTGAGCCGGCGCGGACGAAGACATTCGAGGAAGCCATGCCGGCACTTATCACCGTGTACCAGGAGACGCTGGAAGAACGCGTGATGGCCCGGTTACGTCGGCATTACGGCGTGCAGCTCTTCCCCGACCGTCTGGCACACGTACGCCGCGCCGATCCAGCGACACCTGCTGTGAGCGAAATACGGCTTGATTGATGAGAGGTAGGATTCTTCTTTCATTGCTCGCTGTGCTATTCGTAGCGGGATGTGGTCGCAGCGACCCTCCGCAAGATTTCGTTGCGAGGCTGGGCGATCGCGTCCTCACGCAGGATGAGCTCAGCAATCAGCTTCGCTCCCTGTCGTTTACTGAGGATTCGCTCGAGGCGCGCCAGCAAATTATCGAGCAATGGCTGACGAACGAGCTGCTATATCGTGAGGCAAGACGCCGAGGTTTGCGCAACAACCGCGACGTGCAGCGCCTCCTTGCCGACAACGAGCGATCGGTTCTCGTCAGCACGTTGATCTCTCGGATGTACGACGAGATGGATGAGGACGTGGACGACGGTGAGCTACTGGCATACTACGAGCGTAGCCGTGAGCGCCTCCAACTCCGCGAACCCTTCGTCCAGGTCCGCTATTTAAGCACGATGTCAGGAGACGATGCTGCGGAGGTCAGGCATCGTCTTTCCAGTCCACCGGCAGGAGAAACCATAGAGTCCGTCTGGTCTGCGGCTGTCAGGGATGTCGCGTCTGACCCCTCGATGTCGCGTGTATTGAGCGAGACCTTTACGGCGGAAAGCCGGCTGTTTGTGTCGCGGCCCGAGATCCGGTCTCGGCTGTTGCAGCTCAACGACGGGCAGGTTGCACCGATCATCGAGACCGACTCCCTGTTCCACGTCCTCCAGTTGGTGCAGCGAGTGCCTGCGGGCAGCATTCCCCAATTTGAGTGGATCAGAGACGAACTGCAGCACCGTCTGCGCATCGAGGCGCGGAAACAGATGTATGCACGTCAGGTTCAACGCCTGCGAACCGAGGCAATGGCGCGCGAAGATCTCGAGATTCGCTGAACGCCTGATCGAACCTGTGCCTATCCATCCGGCGCCTCCTCATCTTCCCTCCGCATCGAGTTTTAGTTCATGACGTTTTCCGCATTGCGCACAAGTAGCACCCTGCTTTCTCTTCTGTTATTGTTGATTGTCGCAGGGCCGGTGCGCGCTCAGTCCGGCGGTGTGGTCGATGAGATCGTGGCCGTGGTCGGAAACGACATCGTGCTTCGATCTGAAGTCGACGGCATCGTATACAACATCGTGCAACAAGGCCAGGCGCAGTATTCCGACGGCCTGTGGCTCGAGATGCTCGATCAGATGGTCGATCAGAAAGTGATGGCGATTGTT
>CBFGYX010000052.1:0-9181 GCA_965653075.1 uncultured bacterium | reverse complement strand
TCATCAGGATACGCCGCCTTTCTCATTTACGCCCGTACACAACTTTCGAGTATAGTTCCTGGTTGTCCGATAGTCAGTTAACATCGGGGGGAAAGTCGATAGCCGATGAATCCGGCAGCGGGTTCAAACCGGATTTCCATTATCTTCTGCGGCTCGCGCACCATATCCGGCGGCCGCTGGACAGGACGGGTTGGATGAAACGGTCTGCCCGGAACTGTCAGAAGGGCATTGATTGGATGAACCGGCCGAACAAATTATACCTGACGTGGCTACAAGTGGCTCCTAAGTGCGGTGATCAATGTCGGCACGGAGCGGGGGACCGGCGGGATAAAAAGAAATGGCGGGAAACTCGAAGGCTACTCAATATTTAATCGGCGTCGGTCTGTTGATCGTCGGCCTGCTCACCGGCATTTTGATTGTGCTGATGGTGCAGACGCCGGCGCAGCAACCGGAACCGACCACGCCGATCGTCGAGCGTGTGCAACTGGGCACCACAAGCCGCGCACAAACGGATGCGCCGGCGGTCGACCCCGAGCGACCCGAGCTCGATCCGATATCGCTCAACCGTTATTTCCGGCAGGTTGCCGAGGAGGTCACGCCCGCCGTCGTGTTCATCCAGGTGGATGTCACGGGTTCAGTTGAAGGAGGCGAGTGGTTCCATGGCGACCCGGAATCTCGGCGGCGCTTTTTCCGTGAGCGTTTTCCCCGGCAGAGCGTGGGCTCCGGTGTCATCATCTCGCCGCAGGGATACATCGTCACCAATAACCACGTCATCTCGGGCGCCGACGAGATTCAGGTGACGCTTGCCGATAAGCGCCAGTATACGGCCGCGATCATCGGCACTGATCCGTCTACCGACCTGGCCGTCATCAAGATCGACGCGCCGGAGCCGCTTCCCCTGGTCGAGTTCGCCGATTCGGATCAACTGCAGGTGGGGGAGTGGGTGCTCGCGGTGGGTAACCCGTTCCGGCTCACATCGACCGTGACCGCAGGGATCGTTAGCGCGCTCGGGCGGCAGGTTAACATCATCGACGACAGCTTCCGCATCGAGGAGTTCATTCAGACCGATGCCGCCATCAATCCCGGCAACTCCGGCGGTGCGCTGGTCGACCTCGACAGCCGTCTGGTTGGAATTAACACGGCCATCGCCACCGAGAGTGGGTCGTACGAGGGCTACGGATTCGCCGTGCCCTCGAACTTGATGGAGCGAGTTGCGACCGATCTGATCGCCTACGGCGAGGTCAGGCGCGGATTTCTCGGCGTTTCGATTCAGGAAATCGATGCAAGCGTCGCCAAGCGTCTGGGCCTGGGAAGCATCGGCGGAGTTTTTGTCAATGAGGTACGAGGAGACGGCGCGGCGCATCGGGCGGGCATCCGCAGCGGTGACGTCGTGACCGCCGTAGCCGGTCGGGCGGTGAACGCCCCGAACGAATTGCAGAGCGCTGTCGCGCGATTCCGGCCCGGTGAGATCATCGAGCTCGAGGTGCTGCGAAACGGCGAGCGCATCTCCCGCCGCGTCGAGCTTCTCGGTCGCGATGCCCCGGCCTACGAGAACTGGTTTGCCGAGCTCAATCGAGATACGAGACCTCCACAGTTACCCGACCTCGAGCCGGAGACCGAGCGGCGCGACATCCGCAGCTTTGAGCATTTCGGGTTTGGCGTGCGCGAGCTCACAAACCGCGATCGGCGCTCGTTTGGCATTAACCACGGCGCATACGTGGCCTACGTTCAAAGCGGATCCGAGGCTGAGCGCGCGGGTATCCCACGCGACGCCGTCATCACCGCGGTAGATGGCGAAGCTGTTTTTTCGGTAGACGATGTCGCCTCGTTAACGGATCTCGCCGTTGAAGCCGACGAGCCGGCCCTCGTTGAGGTTAGCACCCGGGCGGGCGTCAGAGGCTTCTTTGAGCTGCGTCCCGTGCCGTGGTGATGCATCCCATCCTTCAATCACCCTCCATCACTACATGATTCGTTATTTCACCGCGGGTGAATCCCACGGCGAGGCCCTGGTCGGCATCGTCGAGGGGCTTCCCGCCGGGATACCGCTTTCTGCGGCATACATTGACAGGCACCTGACCCGGCGTTGGCTCGGCTTCGGCCGCGGCGGGCGCGCCAAGATTGAGCAAGACCGC
The DNA here is from genome assembly GCA_965653075.1 of uncultured bacterium. Lineage (GTDB taxonomy): Bacteria > Bacteroidota > Rhodothermia > Rhodothermales > CAZKDQ01 > CAZRTY01. The sequence goes on along the minus strand of CBFGYX010000052.1, from coordinate 7,049 downwards.
ATCCAGATTCTATCGGGCATCCGCCACGGCCTCACGATGGGGAGTCCGATTGCGCTTCGCCTCGAGAACGCCGCCTATCACAAGGATCGATCAGGCTGGCCCACGGTGATGGCGGTGGAGCCGGTGCAGGAGGAGATCGAAAAAGTAACGTTGCCGCGTCCGGGGCACGCCGATCTGGTCGGCGCACTGAAGTATGGCTTCGACGACATACGGCCCGTCATCGACCGGGCGAGTGCGCGCGAAACCGCCATGCGCGTAGCCTGCGCGAGCACTGCTCGTTGCCTGCTCGAAGCGCTGGGTATCCATATCGTTAGCCATGTGGTGCGGATTGGCGCCGTCGGTGGTGAAGACGATCCGAAAGTCGAACGCCGCGTCGAGGAGCTACTTGCCGAAGGCCCGGAGGCCTTTCTGAAGAAGGTCGACGCGAGTCCGGCGCGGATGATCGACGACGAGATGACGGAGCGATGCATCGAGCACATTGAAGAGACCCGTAAAGCCGGCGACTCGCTGGGTGGTATGTACGAAGTGATTGTGACGGGCGTGCCGGCGGGGATTGGATCGTACGTGCAGTGGGATCGGAAGCTGGACGGCCGCCTGGCGCAGGCCATCATTTCTATACAGGCGCAGAAAGCGGTCGAGTTCGGGCGCGGCAAGCTGAGCGCGGCGGTGCCGGGATCGCAGTTTCACGATGAGATCGTCAGCACGGAGCTCCGGAACGGCCGCTCGACCAACCGCGCCGGCGGCATCGAGGGCGGCATGAGTAACGGGATGCCGATCGTCATCCGCGGGTATATGAAACCCATCCCCACCCTCATCAAACCGCTGGGCACCGTCGATCTGCATTCGGGTGAGCCGCAGCCGACGCGTTATGAGCGGAGTGATGTCACGAGCGTCCCGGCGGCGTCGACGGTTGCAGAGGCGGTGGTAGCACCCGTCATTGCAAGCGCCGTCCTTGAGAAGTACGGGGGCGATTCGCTTGAAGAGCTGCTAAGTCGATTTCCCTGACTCGATGAGGAAGTTCGCCCGACGGAAACGCTCTCGTCCTGATCGATGGCAAAGCCATCAGATCGGCAGGTCTACGCCTGCGGGCAGGCTGGTCAGCGGCTGCTCGTACCCGGCGACCGTGTAGTGCATGCAAAAGATTTCAACAAGCAAGTATTTAGATTGTACTTTCTTAGACTTCAGTCGAATGGCCGATCGTCAACACGAGCGGGCTTTAAAGGAGTCATCGCATGCGTGATGTATGCTGAAAAAATGCGCCGTGAGGAGCAGAACAATCGACGGCCATACCTTAGTTCTTCAACTTCCTTCCACCACTCGTCATCGATGTAGTAATGATTGACCGCGACTCGCTTTGCATATTGCTTGCGGATGATGATCCGGATGACCGGTTGTTAACGCGCCGTGCGTTAAAGAAAAGCCGGCTGGCCAACAGAATTGAATCGGTGGAGGATGGTGAGGAATTGATGGAGTACCTGCACAGGAAAGGCAGGTACGATGACCCGATGATATCGCCGCGCCCGGGCTTGATCCTGCTCGACCTCAATATGCCCCGCAAAGACGGACGAGAGGCGCTGCAGGAGATCAAGTCGGATCCATCGCTCAGGCGCATTCCGGTTGTTGTCCTGACAACGTCTGAGGCGGAACAAGACATCCTCAGGTCGTACGACCTCGGAGTCAATGCCTTCGTTACGAAGCCCGTAACATTTGAAGGCCTGGCCAACGCAATCAAGAAGCTTGGAGAGTTCTGGTTCGAGATCGTGAGGCTTCCCCCGCAATCTTGACCGGACGGCGAATATTGTAGTCAACACGCGCCCGGAGTACGAATGGTGGAGAAAGAGCAGCTTCATATACTGGTTATTGAAGACGATGAGGATGATTACTTCCTCGCGCGGCGTTTGCTGTCGAAAGCGAGGGGTATTACGTGCAGCATCGATTGGGCGCAGACCTATGGCGAAGGCCTCGAGCGTATCACGGCGCGCGAATATGACGTTGCGCTGATCGACTACCGCCTCGACGCCCAGACCGGTATCGACCTGCTTCGCGAAGCCTTGCAACAGGGCTGCGAAACACCGATGGTGCTGCTCACCGGCCAGGGAGACCTCCGTGTTGACCTCGAGGCCATGGCGGCCGGTGCGGCCGACTATCTGGTGAAAGGACAGATCGACGCACAGCTTCTCGAGCGGTCGATTCGTTACGCGCGGGAGCGTAAACGCGCCGACGTCCGCATCCGAGATCAGGCACAACTCCTCGACAAAGCGCGTGACGCCATTAGCGCCTTCGACCTCGAAGGCCGTGTGATCTATTGGAACAAAAGCGCGGAGGAAACTACAGGCTACCGGGTCGAAGAGGTCGAAGGGAAGCGGATTGGCGACAAGCTTTATGCCGGCCGGCAGGACACACTTCAAGAGGTCTGGGAGCACGTGCTTTCAGAAGGCGAGTGGATCGGCGAGCTCCAGCAAACACGAAAGGACGGCCGAACCGTCGTAGTGGAAAGCCGATGGACGCTAGTCCGCGATGCGATCGGAAATCCGAAGTCGGTGCTTGTCATCCACACCGACATCACCGAACGCAAAGAGCTCGAGACGCAGTTCTTGCGCTCACAGCGGATGGAGAGCATCGGCACGCTCGTCGGTGGCATCGCGCACGACCTCGGCAATTTGCTCGTACCGGTGCTGCTCGGCGTGCAGGTGCTCGAGAAGCGTTTCGAAGGCGACCCCTCGACGACGCGCACGCTACAGATGATCAGCCGCAGTGCTCAGCGCGGCGCCGATATGGTGAAGCAGGTGCTCGCCTTTGCCCGCGGTGTTGAAGGCGAGCGCGTGCCGATGAATCCGGGGCAGGTGATCCGCGAGATCGAGCGGATTTCGCTGGAGACGTTCCCTCGCGAGATCAGCTTCATGGTCGAAGTGCCGGACGACGTGTGGAAGATCAAGGGCGACGCGACGCAAATTCAGCAGGTGCTGATGAACCTCACCGTCAACGCCCGCGATGCCATGCCCGATGGAGGGCGTATTTCGGTGACGTTGGAGAATGTGGATGTAGGGAAGGAGCACATGCGTACGAATATCGAGGCCAAGCTGGGTCCGCACGTGTGCATCACTGTAACCGACACCGGCGAGGGCATTCCGCCCGAGGTTCGGGACAAAATGTTCGAACCGTTCTACACAACAAAGCCCGTGGGCAAGGGCACGGGGCTCGGACTCTCAACGGTATACAGCATCGTCAAGAGCCATAATGGCTTCGTGAACGTGCATTCGCATCCGGGGCAGGGCACAACATTCCGCATTTTTATCCCGGCAACCGTCGAAAGCCTCGGCCACTCGCCTGATCTTGAGGAGACGGATGGCTCAGCAAACGGCAACGGCGAGCTCGTCATGGTCGTCGACGACGAAGAGTTCATCCTCGAACTCGCCCGTGAGACGCTTGAGTCGGCCGGCTATCACGTGGTGACCGCCAAAGACGGCCACGAAGCGCTTAATATTTTCGACCGACGGAAACAGGAATTGCACGCCATCATCACCGACTTGATGATGCCCAACCTCGACGGCGTCGCCACCATCCGAGAGCTGAAAGCGCGGGGAGCGGGCATGCCGATCATTGCCGCGAGCGGAGCCTCGGGCGATCGCGCTGCCGAGGCCATCAAAGCCGGCGCCGAGCTGTTCCTCTCGAAGCCGTTCACGGCCACCAAGCTGTGCCGCGTGCTGAAGGACGTGCTCCACTCAGACAGCCTGTCGGACGTATAAGTCCATCGCAGCCTGTTTGGGATCGCTTCCCAAGGTCTGTATGTCCAGGTCCTCGATTATTGCTTGTCTCAGACGATCAAGCGCCGGAACCGCCCCAGACGCCTCGTGTAGGCAAGCCCGACGTTTGAGATCCCTCCTCCCGTATATCTGATCTTGCAGTTAATGGCCGATCAATCGCCATCCCGCGGCACCGCGTACGAACCCTCCCGGATTGAGCAGAAGTGGTACGACTACTGGGAGACGAACGGCTTTTTTGAGGCCGACACTCACTCAGATCGTGAACCGCACACGATCGTCATGCCGCCGCCAAACGTCACCGGACGGCTGCACATGGGCCACGCGCTGCAAGACACCGTCCAGGATGCGCTGACGCGCATTCGCCGGATGCAGGGCTTCGAAGCGTTGTGGCTGGCGGGCATCGATCACGCCGGCATCGCAACGCAGAATGTCGTCGAGCGGACGCTCAAAGAGAGCGAGGGCGTCGACCGGCATGCCCTCGGGCGCGACGCGTTTATCGAGCGCGTGTGGACGTGGAAGGAGGAGTACGGCGACATCATTCTGCAGCAGAAGCGCCGACTTGGCGACTCGTGCGACTGGCGCCGCGAACGTTTTACGATGGATGACGGCTTCTCGAATGCCGTCCAGGAAGTGTTCGTCCGGCTGTACAACGAGGGTCTGATTTATCGCGGCAACTACCTCGTCAACTGGTGCCCCGTCGACATGACGGCACTCTCCGACGAGGAGGTCGACAACGTCGAGCGAGACGGCCACCTCTGGCACATCCGCTATCCCTTTGCCGATGGATCCGGTCACGTCACCATTGCGACGACACGACCCGAGACCATGCTCGGCGATACGGCCGTGGCCGTCCATCCCGATGATGAGCGCTATCAGGATCTCATTGGGAAGACGCTCATCGTCCCGCTCATCGGGCGTGAGATCCCGATTGTTGCGGACGACTACGTGGAGCCCGAGTTCGGCGCAGGCGCGCTGAAGGTGACGCCGGCGCACGACAAGAACGACTTCGACATCGGCAAACGCCATGATCTCGAGGTCGTCAACATCATGAATGCCGACGGCTCGCTCAACGAGAATGCCGGCACGTACGAAGGGATGGAGCGCTTTGCCGCGCGGGATCAAATAGTAAAGGATCTCGAAGAGCAAGGCCTCCTCGAGAAAGTGGAGCCGCACAAGGTGTCGGTGCCGGTCAGCAGCCGCTCCAAAGCCATCGTCGAGCCGCTCATCTCACGTCAGTGGTTCGTCCGGATGAAGCCGCTGGCTGATCCTGCCATCGAGGCCGTCCGCGACGGCCGAGTCAAGTTTTACCCCGAGCGCTGGGCCAACGAGTACTTCCGCTGGCTCGAGAACATCCGCGACTGGACGATCTCACGTCAGCTCTGGTGGGGGCACCGCATCCCGGTGTGGTACCATGTCGATGCCGACGGCGAGATCGACGAATCGCGCGACTTCGTCGTGTCGATCGAGCGGCCCGAAGAAGGCATGGTGCAGGATCAGGACGTCCTCGACACCTGGTTTTCGTCGTGGCTCTGGCCGTTTGCCACACTCGGCTGGCCCGAAGAGACCGATGACCTGAAGAAGTTCTACCCGACCGCTGTGCTGGTCTCGGGCTATGACATCCTCTTTTTCTGGATCGCCCGGATGATCATGGCGGGCCTGCATTTCACCGGGCAGGTGCCCTACCGCGACATCTTCATCACGGGGATGATCAAGGATAAGCACGGCCGGTGGATGTCGAAGAGCCTCGGCAACGGCATTGACCCGCTCGACATGATCGAGCAGTACGGGGCCGACGCGGTGCGTTTCTCCCTCACGATCCTGTGCGCGCAGGGGCAGGACATCAAGCTCGACCCGTCTAAGTTTGAGATGGGCCGCAACTTCGCCAACAAAATCTGGAACGCCTTCAATGTGTTCGGGCAGTTCATGGATCAGGGGGATGACGGGCGGTCGCGAAATTATGAACGGACGCGCTCGTTCGATGAACTTGAGCTGGTCGAGCGGTGGATGCTACACCGGTTCAACCGGACGGTCGAAGCCGTGGACCACGCACTGTCGCGATACCGGCTCAACGAGGCACTTTCCCACATCTACGACCTGTTCTGGAAGGACTACTGCGACTGGTACCTCGAGCTGATCAAGCCTCCATACGGCGAGAAGCTCGATGAAGACAAGCTGGCACTCGCGATTGATATTTATGAGCGGATGCTGCTTCTGCTGCACCCGTTCATGCCGTTCATCACCGAGGAGTTGTGGTGGAAGGTACGGCCGAGGGAAGAAGGCGAAACCATCATGACGGCTGCATGGCCGACGGCTGATGCGGCCGAGACCGACGATGAAGACGCCCGCGTGTTCGACACGATGCAGGATCTCATCTCCGCCATCCGCAACATCCGCAGTGAGTACAATGTGGCGCCGGGAAGGGAAGTGCCGGCCATCGTCAACATGGCGTCCGAGGGGAAACTGCTTACTGCCGTCGAGGCCCATCGGCATTACGTCAAACGGCTGGCGCGGCTCGGCGACCTCGAAATCGGGACGGGCCTCTCACGGCCGGATGCATGTGCCGCCGCCGTTGTCGGTGGCAGCGAGGTGTTCATCCCACTTGCCGGGATGATCGACCTCGACGTCGAGCGTGAGCGGCTGCGCAAGGAGATCGCTCAGAAAGAAAAGTTTCTGACCGGCATCCAGGGGAAGCTTCGCAACGTCCAGTTCACCTCGCGTGCCCCCGAGGACGTCGTCGAACGCGAACGCGCGAAGGAACGCGACACGATCACCGAGCTAAGCCGGCTTCGCGCCAATCTCCAGGAGCTCGAAGCCTGAACCGAGCGGAACGTACACGCGCGCCGTCCCGTTTCAGAGCGGTTTCTAATCATCCCACACAATCCCCGTACGACTGTTGAAGTATTTATTGGTGATCTTGCTGCCGCTCATGATGGCCTGCGGCAGTAGTGAAGTAGACACCTTGACGCCGGATTTCGATGGTACCGGCGTCGACGTGGCCGATGCCGGGTCGACGGTGACCATCGAAGACGTTTCGTTTCAGATGATGCCGGGCGGTGAGAGGATGATCACGGGCCGTTTTGTCAATAACTCTGCGAAGAACATTGGCCGGGCGCAGCTTCAGGTGGCCCTTTATGATGAGCACAACCGCTCAATCGGCATGATGCTCGTCGTGGTCGACGACGTCGGCGCTCGCAGCGAGAAAACCTTCCGCCACCACGTAGACAGCGATGCCGAAGGTGCGCGCGTACGCTCCATCATGATGCAGTAGTTTGTCCACGCCGCTCG
>CBFGYX010000051.1:0-9275 GCA_965653075.1 uncultured bacterium | reverse complement strand
AAACATATAGACGTCGAACCAGACGAAGTCTTCGTAAGCCTCCATCTCGTTGCTTACCATCTGCTCGCGTAACTCGGCGCTGAGGTCAGCCGTGCCAACGCCGTAATCCAGTGTCATCTCAACGAGCTCGCGGCTCAGAAGTGTAGCCGAGGTGTGATACCCTGATGGCGAATACAGACCCGAGCCCGTTCGTTGTATGTACCGGACGGACCATGCCCTTCGTACGTCTCCGAGCGTTGCTTCATCATCAACCCTGACCGTATCGGGATGATGGATATATTGGATCGAGGGGAAGAAGCGGCGATGATAATGGGCGTCGCGGGATGACTCCTCGAACATCGCGCAGGAGCTGAGGATAAAAGCAGCAAGCAGTGCTGCCGGAAGTGCGTGACGATACATGGCGGAACCTGATTCGTTGAGGCAAGGTGCCTTCGGAGGCCGTGCTGAACGGTAAACGCCGCGGCAGGAAAGAAAGTCCCACGTCCTCTAAACGCACAACAGCGCATGTTCTCGTCGCGAGACGCCGCCAATGAATCGGACGATGATCGCATCGAACCGGACGACTACTTCACCCGTGTATGGGACGTCGTAGGACAGATCCCCATGGGCCGCGTGACCACGTACGGACTCATTGCCGCCTACCTCGGTAGCCGCTCGGGGGCCCGGACGGTTGGCTGGGCGCTCAATAAATCGCCGGCGTCGGGTCTGCCGGCGCACCGAGTGGTGAACCGCTTCGGCGCGCTTTCGGGGAAGCGGCACTTCGAAGGTCCCAACGTGATGGAAGAGCGGCTGCGTTCTGAAGGGGTTGAATTCGACGACGACGGCTGCGTGCGTCTCGATCGTCACCTATGGGATCCGTCTCAGGAGTTGGGACGCCGTTAGGCTATCTGCGCGGTCAAGGTGAAAGCGTGCTGACGGAACCTTCGGCAACGTTTCCAAGCACGTCCCAGAATCGAGGGAAGGATATCGCAGCGCAGTCAGCGCCGACGACTTCAGTTTCGCCTTCTGCGATGAGGCCCGCAACACCCATCGCCATCGCCATCCGGTGATCGTGAAAGCTGTCTACGCGGGCACCTCGCAAAGAATGGCTGCCTTCGATTCGAAATCCATCCTCATACTCCGTCACCTTTGCGCCGAGGGCGGTCATGTTTTGCACGAGTGTAGAGATCCGGTCGCTCTCCTTCACGCGTAGCTCGTCCGCCTCACGCACCTCTGTTGGCCCCTCAGCCACCGAAGCCGCTACGGCCAGGATGGGAATCTCATCGATCAGGTTCGGGATGATGTCACCTCCAACAGCAATGCCGTTCAATTGCGACGGCTTCACGAGCAAGTCGGCCACGGGCTCGCCGCCCTCCTCGTGCTCATTGGTGATTGTGATGTCGCCACCCATCGCCCGCAGAACGTCAAGCAGCGCGGTTCTGGACGGGTTCATGCCTACGTTTCGGAGGACCAACTCGCCTTCCCCGACGATCAGCCCCGCCACAATGAAAAACGCGGCGGCCGAGAAATCAGCGGGAACGGTCCACGTGCCAGGTGGAATTCGGTGACCACCTTCGATGGCGATCCGACGGATGCTGCCGTCATCAAATGTTGAAAGGCCGAGCATGCGCTCGGTGTGATCCCGCGAGGGCTTCCGCTCGAGGACGACCGTCTCGCCCTCCGCGAAAAGTCCGGCGAGCAGCACACACGACTTAACCTGTGCCGACGCCACCGGAAGCTCGTATTCGATGGCCTGCAATGTGCTTCCACCCGAAATACGAATTGGCGGGAGGGTGCCGGCGAGTTCGAGACCAGCCCCCATCCGGCGCAAGGGATTCGCGATGCGCGTCATCGGGCGGCCCATCAGCGAGGCATCACCGATGAGCGTGGAATCAAAGGATTGACCGGCCAGGATGCCCGCGAGCAGACGCATCGTCGTGCCGGAATTCCCGCAGTCAAGCGGCGCATCCGGTGCGGCGAGGCCCTCGAGTCCCCGCCCCTCCACAACCAGCACGTCTTCGTCAGTGTTGATCTCAACGCCGAGTGCTCGAAGACAATCGAGTGTTGAAAGCGGATCCGCCGAATCGGGATAGTTGATGATACGAGAGGTGCCGTCGGCGAGGGCCGAAAGTAAAGCGGCGCGGTGTGCAATCGACTTATCGGGCGGAAGCGAGACTTCGCCTCCGATGCGTTGCGTCGGACGGATGATGGTGGTCATGGGATTATCACGCGGCGCCGGTAAGACGATCGATTTCCCGGGCTGCTGCGCTTCGAAGAGCCTGGCGCTCATCCCAGGAAATGAAGGCATGATCGAACCCGTTCAGTACAATTTGTTGGAGCGTACTGCGGTCGAGGTCGAGCGCCTGGGCGATGCGGTATAGTTCGTCGGAGCTTGTGGTCCGGCTGAAAAGGCGGTTGTCTGTGTTGATGGTCACCGGGATACCGGCTTCGATGTACGTGCGAACCGGATGGGACTCGAAACCATCCACAACATGAGTTTGCACGTTGCTGGTTGGACAGACTTCGAGCGGCACCTGATGATCGACGAAGTACTGCAGGAGTTCGGCATCCTGGTGCAGCGTGGTGCCATGGCCTATTCGGTGTGCTCCGCAGAAAAACAGCGCCTGCCGGATAGAATCCGGGCCCCACGATTCACCCGCATGAATCGTCAGGTTCATAAGTTGATTGCGGGCATAGTAGAACGCGTGCAGATGATGCTTGGGCGGATTTCCAGCTTCGCCTCCCGCCAGATCAAATCCCACCACACCTTTCTTCCGATAAGCCACCGCGAGTTCGGCCTGCCGCAGCGACGCGCTCTCATACCGATCCCTCAATCCGCAAACGATCACAGCGGTCCGGATCCCGAAGTCGCGCTCGGCCTGTCTGAGTCCGTCAAGGACGGCATCGTTCACCTCTTCGAGTGACAGCCCTTCCTCCGTGTGCAGGATCGGTCCGTAACGCACCTCTACGTACCGGACGTTCTCGCGCGCGCAATCCTCAGCGAGTTCATAGGCGATACGAGCCAGAGACTCGCGCGATTGCATCAGTGGGATGGTGTAGCGAAACCACGAGAGATACGCCTCGAGCGTGTCGGAGTCATCGATTGCCCGGAGGATAGTCTCCAGCTCTTCAATGGATGTGGAGGGGAGGAGGGAGGTCTTGTTCTGCGCGCGGGCCAACTCTACCATCGTGTTCAGGCGCAACGAGCCGTCGAGATGGCAGTGCAGTTCGGCTTTAGGCCACGAGCGAATTTCTTCCAGATTCAAAGGCGTGCGGGAGATCGACATCGATACGTTAGTTCAAACGGGGCTTGAAAGTAATGACACCCTCGGTGCTGACCAAACGCGTGTCGGGGATCGGAACCGCTCCATCAAGGTTACGTTTCGGTAGCAACGTCCGATGCGCAGAAAGACACCTGCCCCTATTAAAACCGATCGTTTTGCGCCATGAGTATGCCCGGCTTGCCCCAGCTCCTGATCATCTTCCTCTTCGTCCTGATTTTCTTCGGGGCGAAGCGTATCCCTGAGATTGCGCGTGGGCTCGGCAAGGGTTTGCGTGAGTTCAAGGACGCCACGCGTGAGATCGGCAATGAGCTGTCGTACGATGACCGTCCTCAGGTTCAGCAGCCGCGCCCTCCGGAGCATGGCGCGCCGATGCACCGGGGTGAAGGTGCGTATCAGCAGGGCCAGCCACCGATGCATAATCCGTCGTACCAGCAGGGACAGCCGTACCCAAATGATCCGGCGTATCAGCATGGTCAGCCTCATTATCAGCAGGCGCATGGACAGCCGCCGTACCAGCAGGGTCAGCCGCCGCATCAGCCATATGGCCAGCCGCCTTATCAGCAGGCGCCGCCGGCACCTCATCAGGATCAGCCCGTCGAACCGGCGCCTCAGGAAACCGATGTGCCGCGCGGTAACGCCCAGCCGTAGTGCCGCTTTAATCGTTGCCTGATCAACAAGCCTCACCCATGCCTCATTCTACTTACGCCCGCGACCGCCAGTCGTTGGCGAACGCCGAGACCAGTTGTCGACAGCTGGTCTCTCGTTTTTTGGAGCGAATCGACGACGGGAACGGAGATTTGAACGCGTTTCTGTCTGTCGACCGTGACAATGCCCTCGGCCGCGCCGACGAGCTCGATGCTGAGCTGGCACAGGGGAATATGCGGCCGCTGCATGGGCTCGTCCTCGCGGTGAAAGACGTAATCTGCCAGAAGGATCGGCGGGTAACGTGTGGATCGAAGATGCTCGAGAGTTTTGAGTCGCTCTACACGGCAACGGCCCTTGAGCGTCTGGAGCAGGCGGGCGCGATTATTATCGGGCGCACGAACTGCGATGAGTTTGGGATGGGATCGACGAACGAGACGTCATATTTCGGCGCCGTTCGCAACCCGCATGACCGAGATCGCGTCGCGGGCGGTTCATCGGGTGGTTCGGCTGCCGCCGTTGCCGCGGGGATGTGTCACGCAGCGCTGGGAAGCGATACCGGTGGCAGCATCCGCCAGCCTTCGGCCTTTTGTGGCGTCGCCGGACTGAAACCGACGTATGGCCGGGTAAGCCGCTTTGGTCTCGTTGCCTATGCATCGTCGTTTGACGTGATTGGACCGGTCGCTCGCAGTGCTGAAGACCTCGCACTCATCATGAATGTGATGGCGGGAGCAGACATGAATGACGGCACATCGGTAGCGGTAGACGTGCCTGATTATGTTGCGGCACTGGAAGGCGACGTGCGCGGGTTGCGGGTCGGGATACCGAAGGAGTTCGTGTCGAACGGTGGCCTCATTCCCGAAGTGGCCGACGCGCTTGCGATGGCACGCAAATCACTCGAAGACGCAGGAGCCACCGTGAGCGAGGTCTCCCTCCCTCACACGAAATACGGCGTGGCCACGTACTACGTCCTGACCACGGCCGAGGCGTCGAGTAATCTGGCCCGTTTTGACGGCGTCCGCTTTGGTTATCGTGCCGGCGCGAAGTCGTTGAAGAAGGAAGCCGGCGGCACGCTCATCGACGCGCTCTACACGCGGAGCCGCTCGGAGGGCTTTGGGGAGGAGGTCAAACGGCGCATCATGCTTGGCACGTACTCGCTGTCGGCGGGCTATTACGATGCTTATTACGCACGGGCACAGCGTGTGCGCACGCTTATCAGGCGAGACTTCGATCAGGTGTTCTCCGAAGTCGACATCCTGCTGACACCCGCCACACCTACACTACCCTTCAAGCTCGGAGAGCAGACGCACGATCCGCTCGAGATGTATCTCAACGACGTGTTTACGGTGCCCGCCAGCCTCGCCGGCATCCCGGCGATGACCGTGCCGATGTCGAGATCAGATGGCGGACTCCCCGTCGGCGTGCAGCTCATGGCAGATCATTTCCAGGAAGCGCGGTTGCTGCAAACAGGTGACAGCCTCATGAAGATGGCCGAGCCGGCGTAGCGAGCCCTGATAATTTGAAAACGATGGCCGTATCTTCGATCGGCCTCAAGACAGTCGCATCATACAGATAGTAATTCGATGAGCATCCTCGTTGGCGATAATACCCGGTTGGTCGTCCAGGGCTTTACCGGCTCGGAAGGGACGTTCCACTCCGGTCAGATGATCGAGTACGGTACGAAACTGGTGGGCGGCGTGACGCCCGGCAAGGGCGGCCAGACTCACCTCGACCGGCCGGTGTTCAACACCGTTCGTGAGGCCGTGGAGAAGGAGGGAGCGAATACCTCCATCATCTTCGTGCCGCCGCCGTTTGCCGCGGATGCCATCATGGAGTCGGCCGAAGCCGGCATCGAGGTCATCATCTGCATCACGGAGGGCATCCCCGTCCGTGATATGGCAGAGGTTTACTCCTTCGTCCAGAAGAAAGGTGCGCGCCTGATCGGTCCGAACTGCCCGGGCGTCATCACGCCGGGTCAGGCGAAAGTCGGTATCATGCCGGCGATGATCTTCAGCGAAGGTCCGATAGGCGTGATCTCGCGTTCCGGTACGCTGACCTACGAAGCGGTCGATCAGCTGACCCGCCAGGGTCTCGGCCAGAGCACGGCCGTCGGCATCGGCGGCGATCCGATTATCGGCACGCGTTTCGTCGATGCGCTGGAGTTGTTCGAGCAGGATCCAGAGACCGAAGCCGTCGTCCTGATTGGCGAGATCGGCGGGACGGCCGAAGAGGAAGCTGCAGCATACATCAAGGAGCACATGTCGAAGCCGGTGTTTGCATTTATCGCCGGCCGGACGGCTCCTCCTGGACGTCGCATGGGCCACGCCGGCGCGATCATTTCCGGTGGGAAGGGCACGGCCGACGACAAGTTCGCTGCGCTTGAAGCCGCCGGAGCCGTTGTGATCAAGAATCCGGCTGTTATCGGTGAGACGGTGAAGGAACACCTGGCTGCTGCGTAGCCGAACGTGTCCGGTAATGCGTTAGCCGGTCGATGACAATGCAGAAGAGGGCGTCCAGCGGCTTGTTGGATGCCCTTTTTTCTTGGTGATGATGATGGAGATAAAGACGTCTGAATTTGTGCTCGGTGCTTCAGGGATGAAGCATCTGCCGCCGCCGGAAAGGCCGGAGATCGCCTTCGTCGGGCGCTCAAACGTTGGAAAGAGCTCCCTCATTAATATGATTCTGGGGCGACGGAACCTGGCGCGCACGAGCCGCCAGCCGGGAAAGACGCGCGAGCTGAACTACTACCTCGTCAACGAGAGCTTCTTCCTGGTTGACCTGCCGGGATTCGGCTATGCAAAGACGGCCAAAACCCAGCGGCGAGCGTGGCTCGAGCTCATCCAGCGATATTTGTCGGAGCGCGAGTCGCTACGGCTGCTGGTTCACGTAGTCGATGCCCGGCACGAGCCGATGGAGATCGATCGAGACATTATGGATGCCATGCGCGGGCTGCCGTTCCCATACCTCATCGCCCTCTCCAAAGGCGACAAGCTGTCGGGGAACGCACGTGGGAAATCGATTGCAACGGCCCGGCGGGCGGCGGCCGAGTTTAGCCTGGAGGTCCCGATAATCATGACCTCCGCCGCTAAATCAATGGGTAGAGACGAGCTGCTCGACTGGTTCGCGACGGCAACGTCGTGACTAATGCCGGCCAATCACCGCACCCGGCCGGGGTTCGCGTTGATGAAGGCTTCCCAGCCGCGGTAACTCTCCTCGCTCGTGGAGCCGTGGGAAGCCCGGTGCGAGTGGCAGATGCTGATCGCGAGCGCGTCCGACGCGTCGAGCTGCAGGACAGGATGGTCGGCCGGCAGGGATAGCACGGTCCGCACCATGAACCGGACCTGTTCCTTCGCGGCATTCCCGTTGCCGGTGACGCTTTTTTTGATTTCCTTCGGCGTGTACTCCGTGACGGTAAGGCCATGATTCATCGCCGCCAGCATCGCGGCCGCCTGGGCTCGGCCGAGCTTCAACATCGACTGCGGGTTCTTGCCGTACACAGGCATCTCCAGCGCGCATTCATCGGGTGCGTGCTTCCGGATTAAACGGTCTACCCCGTCGTAGATCGCCTTCAACCGACCGCCCTGACCAGGATTGTCGAGCGTGCGAATCACACCGTAATCAAGTAGCGCAGACGAATTGCCTGCGCACCGGATAATGCCGTATCCCGTGAAACGCGAGCCTGGGTCGATGCCTAAGATGATCATGAACTAACGATAATCCTGTGCCTCATATGATCACGCATCGTGGATCGCTTCGCCCAGGAATGCCCGTTCATTGTTGAGGGATTAGCGGAAAATTGTGTTGGCGGACGTCCTGTTAGACGGCTGACAACGGCTCGCCTTCTACCTCGAGTGCCGTATACACGGCCTGAACATCCTGAAGGTCCTCCAGCGCATCGACAAGCTTGACGACCTTCTCCACCTGGTCGTCGTCGAGCGTCACCGTCGTCGTTGGCGTTCGTACCAGCGATGCATCGTCGACGGAGATGTCGTTCTCCTGCAGCGCGGTTTGCACGGCGTCGAACGCTTCGACGGGCGTTGTTACCACGAAGACATCATCCTCCTGAATGAGGTCGTCTGCGCCCGCCTCGGCGACGAGTTCGAAGAGCGTGAGCTCGTCCAGCCCGTTTGCCGGCACCATGATCACGCCCTTACGCTCGAATTGAAACGCCACCGATCCGCTCTTTCCGAGCGATCCTCCGGCTTTGCTGAATGCATGGCGGACGTCCGCTACGGTCCGATTCGTATTGTCCGTCAGAGCCTCGACGAACACCGCCACGCCACTCGGGCCGTAGCCTTCGTAGGTGACTTCTTCGTACTGGGCACCTTCGATTTCGCCCGTGCCTCGCTTGATGGCCCGCTCGATATTGTCTTTCGGCATGTTCTCGCCCTTCGCCTTCTCGACGGCGAGCGACAGCTTCGGGTTCATCGACTGATCTCCACCGCCCTCGCGAGCGGCCACCATGATGTCTCGCGTCAGCCGCGCCCACACTTTAGACCGGCGCGCGTCGGCAACGCCTTTCTTGCGCTTGATCTTAGACCATTTATTATGCCCTGCCATTACGGATCTCGCCTGATGTGCTGGAAAAGGGTGAAATGTACGAAATGGTGGTTGGTTCTTGGTGGTGTGGTTCGTGGTTTTTGGTTTGTGGTTCGTGGTTTTTGGTTTCTGGTTTCTGGTTCTTGGTTTCTGGTTCTTCGGGACGATGGGCGATAGGACGATGGAGACTCGCGCCTGACGATCTACAGACGGGTTTCGTCGGCGTGCATCAGTCGCGTCGGGAGCCGACATGCTGATCCGGTGCAAACAGATGACGCCCTGTATGTATGCGCTTATCGATCGTCGACCGTCCATCGTCGTGACATCGTACGATAGGGACGATAGGGACGAGGGGCGACTCGGAAGGCCGAGGACGGACGGCTACCCACGGCCGCCGGCAAACTGACGACGGAGAGCCGACGACTGAAACCTGACACTCACCCCTCAATCAAACCCCCAGCCTACTCGGCAATTATCACCCTGACGCCCGAGGGTTGCGGAGACTTTCGAGGCGCGGATCTCGGCTGGAAGCGCCCACGATGCGGACTCCCAGGCATAGCCGCCTTCATCCTCGACTTCCGTTTGCGGTCGGCCGAATGCATCACGATAGAACTCAATGATGTCGGAATACAGTGAGACGGCGTCGCCGCATGAGTCCGCATCGACGTGGAAGTAGTAGCTGTAGAGCGTGTCGTTGCGGAAGTTGAACTCCACGTCGGCATCATAGCCGAGCACATGCATCGTCGTCCGCGCCTCAGTCAGTTCATCTGCGCTATCTTCGAGCTCAGGCTCCAATTCCCCCAGACCTGCGACTCGACGGCGTACCTCCTC
>CBFGYX010000050.1:0-9317 GCA_965653075.1 uncultured bacterium | reverse complement strand
CGTCGACCGCTTCCTCGAAGCCCTTGATGACGCGCCCCTCGCCGAGGGTGAACTCGAGCGGACTCTGATTCTCTGAGCTGTCGAAGACCGTTCCGTCTTCGAGGCGGCCGGTATAGTGGACCTTCACGGTATCGCCGTGTTTTGCTTGTGCCACAATGCTGGTTGTCTTGATGAGCAAATACAATTCGGCCTCAACGGATCACCTTCACCATTGGTCCCGAACCCTGCGGAGGCCATGTTTAGGGTGTTTCTGGTTACGGATGATGCGCGTTGCGATGCCGTTACCACGCGCGTCGATCTGTTCGGGCGGCGGCGGTGTTGGAGACGACCTGACACGGAAACGTTCACCCATACCCATAGAGATATGAAGATCGACAGCCTTGAGAAGCTCTTTGTGCACGAGCTAAAAGACCTGTACAGCGCCGAGAAACAGCTGGTGCGTGCGCTCCCGAAGATGCGGGACAAGGCCACGAACGACGAGCTGAAGCAGGCCTTTGACAATCACATCAAGGAGACGGAAGGTCAGATTCAGCGCCTCGAGCAGATCTTCCAGAATCTGGATTATGCTCCTACCGGTGAGAAGTGTGCGGCGATGGAGGGGCTTATCGAGGAGGCTGAGGATGCGATTGAGAGCGTGGAGAATGATGAAGTGCTGAACGCTGCGCTCATTGCTGCGGCGCAGCGTGTCGAGCACTATGAGATTGCGGGATACGGCACCGCTCGAGCGTACGCGCGCCAGCTCGGAAACAATCAAGCCGAGAAGCTGCTGCAGGAAACGTTGGATGAGGAGGCGAAAACCGACGAACTGCTGACGCAGCTTGCCGAGCAGTCGGTCAATCAGCAGGCGCATCAGAACTGATCGTGGTGCTAATGCGCGTGAACCAAGAGGGGGACGCCCGGTGAGGCGTCCCCCTTTTTCTATTTAATTAGCCTTCACTTTTAAATAGACAGGGTGATCACTGCCGCACATGCGGGCGGCGTGGTGAAACGTCGTACCGGCGGTCTGACCTCCGGCGGTCTTCGTAGCGGCGGTGGTCGCGGCCGTCCTTCATCCGGCGAAACTCAGTGACCTGGCGGCGCGAAAGTGACTGCTCGATATCGCGATCGGCAAGTTGCCAGAAACGCATCGTGGCGCGATTCGGATACTGATCGTAGCGACGCGGGAACGGATAGACGCGCGAGCGCTCGTTGCCGCGGGTGGTGCGCATCAGGTGATCGGTCCGGCCGAGCAGCGCGCGCTCGATCGCGCGCTCCTGGCGGCGGTTCAGCTTGAGCTCGCGATCGAGGTGTTTGACGTAGGAACGGACATCGCGCTCAACGCGGCTAGGCGACGGTCCGGTTGATCGGCTGGGCGTCGGCGTGCGATACAGAATGTCGGCGCCGTAGGCCGCACATCCGGAAACCATGAGGAGAGCAACGAGGAGAACAGGAAGCGATCGGAGCGGAGTAATCATGGCGGACCTCACCAGGATGTCAGGAAGATGTGCTTCATCAATCCATAACAAACCGTATGCCTCTCGCCGTCTTAGACACGGCGAGGGAGATTTCGCGTGCCGATTCGGTGCCGCTGCACAGTTTAGTGGACGAATCAGTTAAAACAGCTGATGCCGAATCTCATCACTCCAGCGTGCGCGGCCCTCACTTTTGAGCAGAAGTAAAGCGTCTTCCTTCGAGAATGGATCAGGCGTCATCCTCGCCGTCCGACTCCTCCTCGATCTCATCATCGGACGAGTCGTCTACGTCATCGGAGGCCAGGTCGTCCAGCTCGAGCTCCCCGTTGTCGTCCGCCTCCGGCGAGATTTCGCGCTCGAGTTCTTCGCGGATGAAGCGCGCCGTGGGTGTGTCGGCCTCGGCGAGTTCTTCGGGCGTTCCGCTGAAAACGATGCGCCCGCCTGCTTCGCCGCCGTCGGGCCCGAGATCAACCACATGATCAGCCACCTTCACGACGTCCATGTTGTGCTCGATCACCACAACCGTGTTGCCCTTCTTGACGAGCGCGCGGAGAACGTTTAGGAGATACCGGATATCCTCGAAATGAAGCCCCGTGGTGGGCTCGTCGAGGATGTATATCGTGGAGCCGGTTCCGGGCCGCGAGAGCTCTTTCGCGAGCTTGACGCGCTGCGCCTCGCCTCCCGAAAGCGTTGTTGATTGCTGACCGAGCCGGATGTAACCGAGTCCGACGGAATCGAGCGTCTTCAGCTTCCGGCTGATCCGCGGCACGGCCTCGAAGAAATCGAGCGCTTCGGAGACCGTCATGTCCAGGATGTCGGCGATGCTCTTGTCCTTGTAGCGGACTTCCAGCGTCTCCGGGTTGTAGCGTTTGCCTTTGCACGTCTCGCACTCCACATAAACGTCGGGCAGGAAGTTCATCTCGAGCTTGACGATGCCCGCCCCCTTACAGGTCTCGCAGCGACCGCCCTTGACGTTGAACGAGAAACGGCCGGGCTTGTACGCGCGGATCTTCGCTTCAGGAAGCTGCGCCAGGAGGTCCCGGATGTGCGCGAAAAGTCCGGTGTAAGTCGCCGGGTTTGATCGCGGCGTCCGTCCGATCGGGCTCTGGTCGATGTCGATGACTTTGTCGACATGCTCGATGCCCGCGAGCGATTCATACGGTAGCGCCACTACCTTGGCGTTGAAGAACCGCCGCGCCAGAATCGGATAGAGCGTCTGGTTGATGAGTGATGATTTGCCCGAGCCCGAGACGCCGGTCACGCAGATAAACGTACCGAGCGGCAGCCGGAGCGGATCGCCCTTCAGGTTATGCCCCGTCGCACCCTTCAGGACGATTTCATGGCCGCTGCCGGTTCGGCGCTCCCTGGGCACGGCGATACTACGTGCGCCCGTCAAATATTCTGCGGTCAGGCTGGGCCTCCCGTTCGTGCTGAGCTGGAGTTTCTCCGGTTCGCCGGCCGCGATAACGTGGCCGCCGTGTGCGCCGGCGCCGGGCCCCAGGTCGACCACGAAATCGGCCGCCTCGATCATCTCGCGATCGTGCTCAACCACGAGAACCGAGTTGTCGAGGTCGCGCAGTGCCTTGAGCGAATCGATCAAGCGGTCGTTGTCCCGCGGATGCAGCCCGATCGAGGGTTCGTCGAGCACGTAGAGCACGCCCGTAAGCTGCGTGCCGATTTGCGTGGCAAGCCGGATGCGCTGACTCTCGCCACCTGAAAGCGTGCGGGCCGAGCGGTCGAGGTTGAGGTAGCCGACGCCAACTTCAATCAAAAAGTCGAGCCGCTCGCGGATCTCCTTCACGATCGGCGTGGCAATGACCGCTTGCCGGCCATCGAATTCTACATCGTCGAAGAAGCGTTGCAGAGAGCCAAGGTCCATCTGCACAAGGTCGGCGATGTTCTTATCCCCGATGCGATACGACAAACTCTCGGGCTTGAGGCGCGCCCCGTGGCAGACTTTGCATGCGCATTCGGCTACAGAGAAATCAGTCGAACCGTCGGGCTGAGCTGGAGTTTCTCCGGTTCGCCGGCCGCGATAACGTGGCCGCCGTGTGCGCCGGCGCCGGGCCCCAGGTCGACCACGAAATCGGCCGCCTCGATCATCTCGCGATCGTGCTCAACCACGAGAACCGAGTTGTCGAGGTCGCGCAGTGCCTTGAGCGAATCGATCAAGCGGTCGTTGTCCCGCGGATGCAGCCCGATCGAGGGTTCGTCGAGCACGTAGAGCACGCCCGTAAGCTGCGTGCCGATTTGCGTGGCAAGCCGGATGCGCTGACTCTCGCCACCTGAAAGCGTGCGGGCCGAGCGGTCGAGGTTGAGGTAGCCGACGCCAACTTCAATCAAAAAGTCGAGCCGCTCGCGGATCTCCTTCACGATCGGCGTGGCAATGACCGCTTGCCGGCCATCGAATTCTACATCGTCGAAGAAGCGTTGCAGAGAGCCAAGGTCCATCTGCACAAGGTCGGCGATGTTCTTATCCCCGATGCGATACGACAAACTCTCGGGCTTGAGGCGCGCCCCGTGGCAGACTTTGCATGCGAGCGGACGCATGAACGCCTCCGCCCATTTTCGCTGCGCGGCCGAGGAGGTGTTCTCGTAGGTATGGCGGATGTGCGCAAAGACGCCATCGTATCGGTGGCGATACCGCACCACACGATCCTTATAGTTGTAGACGATGTCGAACTGCTCCTCCCCCGCTCCTTCGAGGATGATGTTGAGCTGCTCATCCGTCAAATCCTTGAGCGGCGTTTCAAAGTCAAATCCGGACGCCTCGGCCACGGCACCGAGCTGGCTGAAGATCCAGTTCTCGCGCGGACGGCCGAGTGCGGCGACGCCGCCTTGCTTGATCGTCAGCGAGCGATCAGGGATGACGAGTTCGGGGTCTATCTCACGCCGCACGCCGAGCCCATTGCATTCCGGACAGGCACCGTACGGCGTGTTGAATGAAAATGTGTTTGGGGATGGATCGTCGTACGAGATGCCGTCCTTCGGACTGAACAGGTGGCGGCTGTACGTATGATCGCCGCTGCGCGCGCCGGCGCCTTCGGGCGCGTCGACCACGTACGCGATGAGCGTTCCGTTGCCCATGCCGAGCGCGGTCTCGACCGACTGGCTCACCCGCGACCGGGCATCGGGCTTGATCACGAGCCTATCCACCACCACCTCGACATCGTGCGTCTTGTACCGGTCGAGTTGCATCTTGGCCTCGATCTCGCGGACCTCCCCGTCGATCCGCACACGCTCGAAGCCCTGCCTCCCGATCTGTTCAAACAGCTCGCGATAATGCCCTTTACGGCCGCGAACCACCGGCGCCAAAATCATCAGCCGGGTGCCTTCGGGGAAGCTGAGCAGGCCGTCGATGATCTCATCGTCCGACTGCTTCCGCATCCGTTCTCCCGAGATGTACGAGTAGGCGATGCCGGCGCGCGCGAACAGCAGGCGAACGAAATCATAGATCTCCGTGACCGTACCGACCGTCGATCGAGGATTCCGGGATACCGTTTTCTGTTCGATCGAGATGACCGGCGAAAGTCCGTCGATGAAGTCGACGTCCGGGCGTTCCATCATCCCGAGAAACTGCCGAGCGTAGGCAGACAGGCTTTCCATGTAGCGGCGCTGCCCCTCCGCGTAAATAGTGTCGAACGCCAGGCTCGATTTGCCCGACCCGGACAGGCCGGTGATGACCACCAGACTGTTTCGGGGGATGTCGACGTCGATGTTCTGGAGGTTGTGCTCGCGGGCGCCGCGGATAACTATGCGCTCGTCCATCAGGGATTGGCCAAAGTGCGATGGATATATCAGCGGTCGTACCACCGCCGCGTGCGATCGTTTCGGCTTAACCGCGTCTGAATCTATGACGTGTGCGACGCTCCGTCATGCCGACCGTCTTCACCCACGCTCGAATTGATTATGGAGGGATGGGAGGCTGCGTCTCCTGTTCAGTTTTTGCCTGCGGAGCCGATCTTAGGACAAGTAGCACGATTCATCCCGTCATCCCGGCCGGGCCATGTCCGGTATGGGGATTCGTTTTTAGCCGACTACGTCTTTTACCCGACCAGTTTTCCGGTACTTACGTGAACATCGCCGTATTGCTTTTTGAAGGAGTCGTTGCGCTGGATGCCGTCGGCCCATACGAGGTGCTCTCCCGACTACCCGGCGTGCATGTGGACCTCGTGGCGCGCGGCACCGGGGCGGTGCGCTGCGATACCTACTTCCTGACGCTGACGCCGACTGCTGCGTTCACCGACGTTCTTCGGCCGGATGCACTTGTCGTACCCGGTGCGGCACACCGGATCGAGGACGCTCTTGCCGACACCGCGCTTATCGAGTGGCTGGCGGACGCGGGGGCGGATGCGCAGTGGATCGGCGCCGTCGGGTGTGGGCCTCTGATGCTGGCGAGAGCCGGCCTGCTCAACGGGCGCAGTGTTACGGCACACTGGACAGCGCTCAAGCGGCTGGAATCGCAAGGTATCCGGTGCTCGCGCGACCGACTGGTGACCGACGGCAATCTCATCACTGCGTCGAGCAGCAGCGCCGGCATCGACCTCGCACTTCACCTGGCCGAGCGCCTGACCGATTCCGAAACGGCCAATGCCCTGCGATTGGTCGTAGGGCAGGCCCCTGATAAACCAGAGCCTGATTCCTGGACAGAAGCTGCGGCCCATGTCAGACGAAAAGCAGAGCACTTACTGAACCTGAACCGGCTGCGCGAAGAAGGACGATCGGCAATCCGGCGGCTGCAACGAAACTGAATCGTCGGACTCCTGCTTTCGAAAGAACCGTGAAACGAGGAACGGAGCCGACCGGCGAAGGTATTGGCGGGCATCGTCATGTGTACTCAATACACATCCGCAGTACGTGCAGGGATTTCCTCGAGATAAGCGTCCGATTACCGGCTTGATGTTGCTCGTCGCGTTTTGCGCGGGCATCGTCATCGCACCGGCGTTATATCATTCGGCGCACCCTCACGGATTTGGTGCCGGAGACAGCGACGGCGTTGTTCGTATCGGAGACGCCCGCAGTACACACGCGCCTGTATGCCCGATGTGCCAGTTGCACATCGCCGCGGATGCATCTGATGCTGAGCCACTCGTGCCGCTCGCATCCGCCGTTGCCGATGCGCTGCTTGTCCCTGCAATCGTAAGCGTCTTTCCTTCCCTTACGCTCAGGTCACGGGCTCCCCCGGCATCCCTCATATGAACTACGGCCTGTAGTTCGTTACTCCGGATCGAACAGCCCTGTGGACCCTCGGCGCCCGCTATCCAGCGAGCGTGCCGTTCTTGACGTAATCCATGCTCCCAATTCTGATACTGCTGCTGCAGTTTCTCCCCCTACCGCCACCCGAAACTGACACCGAACCCGAAGCCCGAGCCGTAATTACGGGCTACGTGCTCGATGCCGAAACGCACGATCCCCTGCCCGGCGCTGCAGTCCGGCTACGCGAGGTCGAACGCGCGATGATCACGAACGAACGCGGCGCGTTTCGTTTTGAAGATGTCCCGGTTCGGCGGCATACCGTCAGCGTGCAGTTTCTGGGCTATCAGCCGGAGGAACGGCGCGTGGTGCCGACCGGCGACGACACGTACGAGCTCACGATTTATCTCACGCCCTCGGTGCTCGAACTTCCCGATGTGGTGGTGACGGGTACCGGACGTGAGCGCGGCGCACGAGACACGTATCAACCGACGGCAGTGCTGTCGGGGCGAGAACTCGAACGGCAGATGGGGCCGAGCCTTGCTGAATCGATCGAACATCTGCCCGGCGTTTCGCAGCAGTATAACGGCCCGGCAGCCTCCCAGCCCGTAATCCGCGGCCTCTCGGGCGACCGCGTGTTGATCCTTGAAGATGGTGGCCGCACCGGTGATCTCTCCACCACGGCGGCGGACCATGCCGTCTCGCTCGACCCGGTAGGTGCGGAACGGATCGAAGTTGTACGCGGCCCCGCGGGACTCCTGTACGGGCCGAATGCGCTCGGTGGCGTTATCAACGTCGTGCGCGGAGACATTCCCACCGATATGCCCGCCGGAGTGAGCGGCACGGCAACCGGAATCGCCGAATCCGTGAATGACGGACTTACCGGTGGCATTGAGCTACGGGCACCGGTCGGCACGTTTGCGGTGCGGGCGGAGGTCAGCGGACGTACCGCCGGTGACACGCGTACGCCGCTGGGGCGCCTCGAGAGTACCGGCGTGGATGCGAATACAATTGGGGCAGGAATAAGCCTCATCCGCCGCTGGGGGCATGTGGGTATATCGGCACGTCAACAAGACATGACATACGGCCTGCCGGGAGAATTCCAGGGAGAGCTGATCCCCGGCGCACATCCTGGAGGCGTTACGGCAGACACGCGCCGCCGCAACGCTCGTCTGCGTGCGCTACATACGGACTTCCCTGGATTCTTCGATACGGCGGAGTTCGAGGCACACGTCAACCACTACCTGCACGACGAAATTGAAGCATACACCGACGACGGATCGCCGATCGTTGGTGCCCATTTCGACGTTGTCTCAGGTGGAGGTTCGGTCGCCCTGCGGCACGAGCACGATCTTCACGGCCACGGAGAGCGCTTCATCCGGGCGGAAGGGGCGCTCGGTGCGTCGATGTTCACGCGAGACTTGCTGACGCGCGGCTCCCATGTCGGGACGCGCCCGGCCCGCGAGCTCTCCTTCGCAGGATACTTGTTCGAGGAGTTCTCCACCGGTCCTGTTCGGTTCCAGCTTGGAGCACGGTTCGACTGGCAGCGGACGTCGCCGAAGCGCCTCGACCCCATCCGGACCGGCGGTGAATCCGTTCCCGTTCGCGAGCGCGACTTCCGGTCGATCTCCGGCTCAGCCGCGCTCCTGTACAACACCTCGCCGAATTGGACCGTCGGCCTGAACCTCGCGCGGGCATTTCGCGCGCCGGCCATCGAAGAACTGTATTCGGACGGCCCGCATCTGGCCGATTACTCGTTCGACATCGGTAATCCGAACCTGCCGACTGAAGTCGGGCATGGTGCCGATCTCTTCGCGCGCGGCAATTACCGGAGGCTGAATGTTGAAGTCGCGGCATTCGCCAACCGGATATCCAATTACATCTACTATCTCCCCACAGGTAGCCTCGACCCGCGTTTCAATCGCTATCCGGTCTATCAGGCCACTGCGGATGACGCATTCTTTCTCGGTGCCGATGGTCGCGTTCAGTGGGAGTTCAGCCGTGGCTTCGTGGCAGACGCAACGGCCAGTTACGTCCGCGCACACCGAATTTCCGACGATGATCCGCTGCCGTTCATCCCGCCGCTGAACACGCGCCTGAACGTCCGCTACACGCAGGGTGGATTTACGGCTGCGGCCGGCCTCACGGCCGCGGCGCGTCAGAACCGGGTGCCGAGATCAGAAGCAACGGCGATCGGAACGGCGATTTCTCAGCATCCGACCGAAGGCCACGGCTTGCTCCATGCGGATGTCGGCTATCGATTCGACTACGGCGGAGCGCTCCACTCAATCTCATTACACGGTGACAACCTCACGGGCGAAGTCTGGCACGACCACCTCTCCCGCATCAAGGACGTCGCACCGCAGCCGGGTCGAAATGTCCGCCTCACCTACCGCGTCCAGTTCTAACGTCGAAACCCCAGAGACGATGACCAGCAAACACACGGCGTATCTACTTCCGATCCTTTTTGTCTGCTTGATCCTCCTAAGCGCGTGCGATCGCGACGACCTGCACGACGACCATCATGCGCATGGAATCGAGCGGATTGTAGTCCAGGGTGTCGAGACAGATGTGCTTTATGGCCTTTGGCGCGAGGGTGATACCGGCTGGACAAGCGGTGGCTCGTTGTCGATCGACGCCGGCAGCGACCTCTCGGTACAGGTTGTCTTCGTC
>CBFGYX010000049.1:0-9380 GCA_965653075.1 uncultured bacterium | reverse complement strand
ACGACATCGAGCAGGCACTTCGCGAGCTCGAGGGATGGAGCTATGAGGAGGGCATGCTGCGCCGCAGTTATGAGTTCGGCGATTTCCGTGAGGCCGTCAGCTTTATCGTTCGGATATCGTTCGTGGCCGAAGAGATGAATCACCATCCCGAGATCAAGAACGTATATAACACGGTCGAGCTCTCGCTCTCAACGCATGATGCGGGTAACGCCGTGACGAGGACCGACCTCGAGCTTGCCCGCAGGATAGATCACATTTCGTGGGTCTGAACACACACCACGGTTTACGCACAGGGTATTAGATGGACATCGATCTTTCGCAGGCCTTCGCCACCATCGGCACCGACATGGTAGGGGCGTTCTCGCTCATCGTGATGGGCGTCGTCGGCCTGGTGCTTGTGGTGTGGGATTCGTTCCGCAACAATGATCCGGCCATCCCGTGGATCGCGGCGGCGGCGCTGGCCGGCGCGATGGTGTGGGAGATCGCCAACCTGGGCACGGGTGGCGGAACCGTGTTTTTCGATCAGATCCGTATCGGCGGCTTTGCATCCTACATCAATCTCGTCATTCTCGGATCAGGTCTGCTCTCGGTCCTGGTGTCGATTCCGTACTTCGAGCGGATCGGCCACGCACACGGCGAGATTTACGCGATCCTGCTTTTTGCGACGCTCGGCATGATCGCGCTGGCAACGGCCAACAGCCTGATCATGGTGTTTGTGGGCCTGGAGACGATGTCGATCGCACTCTACATCATGGCCGGGATCGTCCGCGGTAACATCGGCGGGATCGAGGCGGCCTTCAAGTATTTCGTGCTCGGCGCGTTTTCAACGGGCTTCTTCCTCTACGGTATCGCGCTGATGTACGGCGCCACAGGTACGATGTATCTGCCGGAGCTCGCGCCGGGCCTCGCCGAAACCGGCAGCAACGTCCTGTTCTGGGGAGGCGTCGCGCTGCTGCTCGTCGGTTTTCTGTTCAAAGTGAGCGCCGTGCCGTTCCACATGTGGACGCCGGACGTGTACCAGGGGGCACCCACGCCGCTTACGGGCTACATGTCGACGGCATCCAAAGCGGCGGCCTTTGCTGCGCTCTGTCTCATCATGTTCTACGGCGTCGGACCGGTTGTCGGCGTCGACTGGGGCAGCGTTCTCGCTGTGTTTGCCGTCGTTACCATGATAGCGGGCAACGTCATGGCGATCGTCCAGCCGAACGTCAAGCGCATGCTCGCATACTCGTCGATCGCCCATGCCGGATATCTCCTGGTGGGGATCACGGCCGGCACTGCCGAGGCCTTCGAAGGTGTGCTGTTTTACCTGCTGGTGTATTCGGTGATGAACATCGGCGCGTTCGCAGTCATCGCGATGCTGGAGTGGGATGACGTGCAGGGCCGCGAACAGACGCTCGATTCACTGGCCGGCGTCGGCTTCATGCGCCCGGTCCTCGGCGTGGCGATGGGCGTCTTCATGTTCAGCCTCATCGGCTTCCCGCCCCTCGGCGGGTTTATAGGGAAGTACGCCGTCTTCGCACCGGCCGTCGCGGCTGGTTACACCTGGCTGGTCGTGATTGCCGTACTGGCAAGCGCGATCTCGTCGTATTACTACCTCCGCGTCCTCTTCGTCTTCTGGATGAAGCCCGCAGGAGAGACGCCGGAGTCTACCGCGTTCGCAGCCAAGGATCTGCCCGTCGGCGGTACCGCTGGAGCCGTAGTCATAATCTGCGCGGTCCTGCTGATTATCCTCGGCGTGATGCCGTCGCTCATTAACCTGACGAGCGACCTGTTCATATCGAACGACGTACTCACGGCCGTGCGCCCCTGAGTGGGTACGGCCGGTTCGTCGACAGTCCGTCATAAACTTCTCTCGCCCAGCGGGGTATAGAGAGCCGTCCACTGACGCCCGCTCCGTTAGTGAAGGAAGGTAAAACTTCCGCTGGAACGTGAGTCAGTTTGGATGATCGGCCGGACGCCTTTCGCCGGAGGCTGAAATCGCCTACCGCTGCGGATGTCGAGTTAACGGTGGTTCTGTACCCATCGTCAGATCAATACCCATCCGCTGAGCCGACCGAGTGCGGACGAAAGGCACCAACCGCCGCATCGTACCTACACATATTCACTCATAAATCCGTACCGGATATGGCCCACAATCTCCCCGACCTTCCTTACGCGCATAACGCACTCGAGCCCGCCATCGACGAGCAGACGATGCGCATTCACCACGGAAAGCACCACCAGGGGTACGTCAAC
Organism: uncultured bacterium; assembly: GCA_965653075.1. Classification (GTDB taxonomy): domain Bacteria; phylum Bacteroidota; class Rhodothermia; order Rhodothermales; family CAZKDQ01; genus CAZRTY01. The sequence goes on along the minus strand of CBFGYX010000049.1, from coordinate 7,142 downwards.
AACCTGAATAAGGCGCTCGAAGGCAATGCCGACCTGCAGTCGAAATCGGTAGAGGACCTTCTTCGCGACATCGACTCGGTGCCCGAGAATATCCGCACAGCCGTGCGCAACAACGGCGGTGGCCACGCCAACCACTCATTGTTCTGGAAAGTGATGAAGCCGGGTGCCGGCGGCGAGCCCACCGGTGACCTTGCCGGCGCAATCAACGACGCCTTCGGTTCGTTCAGCGACTTCAAGGAAAAGCTCTCCAACGCAGCGGCAACGCAGTTCGGGAGCGGCTGGGGATGGCTCGTCGTGGATGAAAGCGGCAAGCTGCAGGTCTACGGCACGCCCAACCAGGATAGCCCCTACATGCAGGGCCACACGCCGATTCTGGGTGTGGATGTATGGGAGCACGCATACTACCTGAAGTACCAGAACCTGCGCGCCGACTACCTCAAGAACTGGTGGAATGTGGTCAACTGGGATCAGGTCTCAGAGAACTACAAGGCCGCAAAAAGCTAAGTATATCAGACGCAAAACCCATGAAGAAGGGATGGCAGCACTGAATTGCTTGCCATCCCTTTTTTATATTCGTTCGCCACTGTTAATACCTGGCATTGGGCCGAACGTGCGACATGCACTTCTGCGGATTCTTCCGCCCGGTCGCTACGCCGTCAGCCTTGAGGGCGCCCCGCCCCAATCATCATCAGCCCTTCTATCATGCAGATCGTGCTGACCGTAGCCGCCGTGCTACACATCGTTTGTTTTCTGCTGATGGCGTACCGCATCGTCATCGGGCCTACGCTCGCCGACCGCGTGGTGGCGGTAGACCTGCTGGCTTACATCAGCATCGGGTTTGCCGTCGTGTACGCGATTGCAACGGATCAGCCGGTGTTTCTCGAGGTGGGCCTGGTCGTGGGCCTCATCGCGTTTATGAGCACGGTGGTCTTTTCGCGTTACATCGAGCGGGCAGACCTGCCGGGGACCGAGGATTGACATGGCTGTAGTTATAAGTTCGTTCTTCGTCATCGCCGGAACGGCTTTCATTCTTATCGCATGCATCGGCGTCATCCGGATGCCTGACCTGATGATGCGGATGCACGCCGCGACGAAAGCAGGCGTGCTGGGCACGGGCCTTCTGGCGATCGCGCTGATGATCCTTTATCCGGAAGTCGGAGTTTGGACGCGCGCAATCGCATTGATCCTCTTCGCCATCCTCACCGCGCCGGTAGCCGCTCATATGATCGGCCGTGCGGCGTACTTCAGTGGCGTCCCGATGTGGAATAAAACAATCGTGGATCATCTTGCGGAGCGGCGTGAGGAAATCCGCGAAGAAGTACGGCACCACATCGAGGAGCGCGAAGAACGCGAGCAAACCACCGGGCACGTCTGATGATTTTAGTCTCCGTTCTTCTCGGCTACCTGGCCGCCGTATGCGCGCCACTGGTATACCGTTTCGTTGGTAAGAACACTGGCTGGGTTCTGGCTGCCGTGCCGGCGGCGATGACCGTGTACTTTACCGGCTTCCTCGGGGAGGTCGCCCAGGGCAATTACATCCGTCAGGTTCTTCCATGGGTGCTCGGGTTCGACGTCAACCTGTCGTTCATGGTCGATGGGCTGAGCATTTTCTTTGCGCTCATCGTGACGGTAGTCGGCACCTTCATCCTGATTTATTCGTCGGGGTATCTCGGCCGCAATGAGCAGGCGGGCCGCTTCTACGCCAGCCTCGTGGCCTTCATGGCCTCAATGGTCGGGATGGTGTTCGCCGACAACGTCATCACGCTCTACGTCTTTTTCGAGCTTACCAGCTTTACGTCGTTCTTTTTGATCGGCTTCCATCACGAATCGGCCACGTCGCGCCGTGCGGCCTGGCAGGCGTTGCTCGTGACGAACATCGGCGGTCTCGCGTTACTTGCGAGCGTCATCATGATGGCTACGCTTGCCGGTTCGTTCGAGATCTCGGAGATCCTGTCGCAGCCGGAAGCGCTGCAGTCAAGCGGACTCTATGTGCCGATCCTGCTCTGCCTGCTCGCGGCCGCATTCACGAAGTCGGCCCAGTACCCGTTCCATTTCTGGCTGCCGAATGCCATGGCCGCGCCGACGCCGGTTAGCGCATACCTGCACTCGGCCACGATGGTGAAGGCGGGAATCTACCTGCTTGCTCGTTTTTCACCGGCGCTGTCGGGTACACCCGAATGGATCTGGATTGTGACGGCCGTCGGCGCGTTTACGATGCTGATGAGCGCCTGGCTGAGCCTGAGCTTCACCGACTTAAAGCAGATTCTGGCCTATTCCACGGTGATGGCGCTCGGCCTGCTCACGATGCTGCTTGGGATGGGCGGCGAGGCGGCAATCACGGCCTGCATCGTTTTCATCGTCGTGCATGCGCTCTACAAGGCATCGCTCTTCATGGTAGCCGGCGCCATCGACCACGAAACCGGCACGCGCGAGGTTAACAGCCTCTCGGGTCTGCGGAAGACGATGCCGATCGCATTTGGTGCGGCCATCGTCGCTGGTCTATCGATGGCGGGTTTCCCGCCCTTCATCGGCTTTATCGGCAAGGAGATCGTTTACGAAGCGGCGCTTCAGCACGGCACGCTGTACGGGATCCTCGTCGCGGTATCGCTCCTCGCGAACGTCGCCATCGTCGGTGCAGCAGGCGTTGTTGCCGTTAAGCCGTTTCTCGGCGACCCGAGCGAAGCGGCGGGCAAGGCTTCCAACGGATCGGTAGGATTATGGTTGGGTGCGGTCGTCCTTGCCGGACTCGGCCTGATCTATGGGCTCTTGCCCGGACTCGTCGATGAAGGCCTCATCGGCCCGGCTGCGGCGGCCGTTATGGGCGCGCCGTCCGTGGATGTCCACCTGGCTCTCTGGCACGGATTCAACATCCCACTACTACTCAGCGGGATCACGGTCGCGCTCGGTCTGGGCGTTTATTACGCGTGGGATAAGATCCGCGAGAGTCGTGGGATGGCATTTTTCAAACGCATATTTGCCCAGGCGCCGGACAATGGCTATGACGTCACGGTGGATGGTGTCATGGCGTTCGGGCGTAAGCAGACGAGCCTCATCCAATCGGGCGTGATGCGGCATGGGATCATCACCGCATTCGCCTTTACGGGATTGCTGGTAATGATTACGATGGTCATCAAATACGGCGTCACCCTTCCGGCACTGGATGTCTTCGGTGACATCCTGGCCCACGAGTGGATGATCGGCATCGCGATGATTGTGGCCGGTGTGTCGGCCGCGCTCGTCAAATCGCGCATCGTGGCCGTGCTGGTACTGGGCGTCTCCGGATTTTCGATCGCGCTCATCTACATCAACTTCGGTGCGCCTGACCTGGCGATGACGCAGTTCCTCGTCGAGACGCTGACGGTCGTCATTATCGCGCTGGTTCTGATCAAGCTGCCGAAGGACCCTGAAGTAAAACATACCACGGCTGGACGGATGGGCAAATGGGCCATAGCCGGGCTCCTCGGATTGTCTGTGACCGTGGTGATGTTCGCCGTACTACAGATTCCGTTCACGAGCGAGGTGGTCGAGTTCTACCGCCAGAACAGCTACCTCGAGGCGCACGGACGCAATATCGTGAACGTCATTCTCGTCGACTTTCGTGGTATTGATACGCTCGGTGAGACCATCGTTATCTCAATGGCGGGGCTGAGCATCTTCTCGATCCTGATGCTGACCGTCAAGGAAAAGTGGCGCGGCAAGCCAGTCGAGGAAGATACTTTTGATAAAAGAGAGGGAGAGGCGCGATGATTAAGTCCGTCATTCTACAGACGACCGCGCGGGTGCTGGTCCCGCTCATGCTGTTGTTCTCCGTCTTCATCTTCTTCCGCGGCCACAACGAGTCGGGGGGAGGCTTCATCGGCGGGCTGCTCGTCGTCGGCTCGATTGCCATGTATGCACTTGCCTATGGGGTGACGGAAACGGCCAGAACGATGCGGGTTAAGCCGCCGGATCTGATCGCAGCAGGCGTGTTCTGCGCGACGGCGGCTGGTGTTATTGCGCTGCTGGTGGGAGATACCTTCCTGACCGGCGTATGGGTGGACATCCCGCTCCCGGGCGGCGAAGTCTATGCGCTCGGTTCAGCGCTGCTTTTCGATCTGGGCGTTTACTTCGGCGTCTCTGGTGCCGGAATGGCCATCCTGTTCTCGTTGGAGAGCCAGGGCAAAAAGATGTTGCCGAACTGACGATATGGAATTCTATCTCGCTATCGTGGTGGGCGTCATGGTTACTGCAGCCGTCTATATGATGCTGCAGCGGAGCCTTGTACGCTTCGTCATCGGATTTACGCTGCTCTCGAACGCCGCCAACGTGGCGATCTTTACGCTCGGGCGCTTAAGCCGGGAGGGCCCGCCCCTCGTGCCTCAGGGTGAAGTCGTGGGCCTCGAGACAATGGCTAACCCGTTGTCGCAGGCGCTAATCCTGACCGCCATCGTGATCGGGTTCGGCCTGATCTCGTACACCCTGGCGCTCGTGTATCGCACGTACCGTGCTCACGACACGATCGACTCGGATGCCCTCCGAGAGGACCCTTTAGTTTGATCCATAGGTAGCGTCTCGTGACGACCCATCTCCTAATTATCCTGCCGCTACTGGTCCCCGTTGCAACGGCCATCGTGGCGATGTTTCTGCGTCGCTCCGTCACGGCGCAGCGCGTTGTCAGTGTTGTCGGCGCCGCGCTTCACCTGGCTGCGACCATTGCACTGTTAGTCGAGGTGACGCGCAGCGGTATTCTCGCGACGGCGATGGGCAACTGGGAGATGCCGTTCGGCATTACGTTCGTCGTTGATCATCTGAGCGCGATTATGCTCGTGATTACGGGCGTGATCAACCTGGCGGTGGCTGTCTATTCGATCGGCGAAGTCGACGACGAGCGGCTCAAGTTCGGCTTCCATCCGTTCTATCATGTAATGATGATGGGTGTGAGCGGCTCGTTCCTGACGGGGGATATCTTCAACCTCTTCGTCTGGTTCGAGGTGATGCTGATCGGGTCGTTTGCGCTGATCGTCCTCGGAAACGAGAAGAAACAGCTCGCGGGAAGTCTCAAGTATGTCGGACTCAACCTCGTTTCGTCGGTCTTTTTCCTGATCGGCGTCGCGATGCTCTTCGGTATGACGGGCACGCTGAACTTCGCCGAACTCGGTTCGATCGTGCCCACGCTCGAGCAGCAGGGCCTGGTCACGACGGTGGCGATGTTCTTTGTGATCGCCTTCGGCATCAAAGCCGCCGTTTTTCCGCTCTTTACGTGGCTGCCCGATTCGTACCACACGCCGCCGGTTACTGTCTCCGCCGTTTTTGCAGGTTTATTGACGAAGGTCGGTGTTTACGCGTTCATCCGCGTGTTCACCCTTGTCTTTATCGGAGACGTGGGCTACACCCACGAGATTCTGTTGTGGATTGCCGGCCTGACGATGTTCACGGGCGTTCTCGGTGCGGCCGTCCAGATGGAGTTCAGGCGCGTGCTCTCGTTCCATATCATCAGCCAGATCGGCTATATGATCATGGGACTGGCCCTGTTCTCACCTCTCGCCATCGTCGGTGCGGTGTTCTACATCGTCCACCACATCATCGTAAAAACGAACCTCTTCCTCGTTGCCGGTGTGGCACGCCATTACGGCGGCACGATGGAGCTGGAAGGCCTCGGAGGTCTGTACCGGTACAAGCCCTACGTAGCGGTGCTCTTTCTCATTCCGGCCTTTTCGCTGGCCGGCTTTCCGCCGCTCTCGGGATTCTGGGCCAAGATCATCCTGATCAGAGCCGGCCTTGAGCTGGGCGAGTACGTAATCGTAGCCGTGGCACTCATCGTCGGGCTGTTGACGCTGTACTCGATGTCGAAAATCTGGATGTACGCATTCCTGAAGAAGCAGCCGGACAATGCGCCTGTGCGTGTGGAGAACCAGCCTCGCGCGCCGATGTCGATGGTGATCCCGATCGTGGGCCTGGCGCTGTTGACGCTTTCGATCAGCTTCTTCGCATTCCCGTTCTACGATGTCGCAGCGACGGCGGCGGCCGAACTGCTGGATCCGTCGGTTTACATCAATAGCGTGCTCGGGCCATGAAATCGAAGTTTCTACTCAACATCCTACTGAGCACGGTCTGGGCCTTTGTCAACGGCTCGCTCGACGTGAGCACGTTCGTTGTCGGCTTCATCCTCGGCTACCTGGTTCTGGTGCTGATGCAGCCACTTCTCGGGGGAGACCGCTACGGATACCGCTTCTTCTACTGGATCTACCTGTTCCTCTGGTTCTGCAGGGAGCTCTTGATGTCGAGTCTCCGCGTGGCCAAAGAGGTCATCTTTATGAATGAGGATCGGATCGAACCCGGCGTGATTGCGATCCCGCTGGACTTCGACACCGAGGCCGAGGTCACGTTCACGGCTAACTTCATCACGCTGACACCCGGTACGCTCAGCATCGACATCTCGCCGGACCTGAAGACGCTCTACATCCATGACATGTATATCACGGATGGCAACGTCGACGAGCAGATCAGGCAGATGAAAGAAGTCGAGCATCGCATCAAAGTCGCGCTCGGGTCGGCCGAGCCTGATTACCTGGTGCGCAGACGCCGCAATGCATCTTCCCGATGACATCTGGCTGAGGACATTACGGGACGAGGCCGACCGCTCGAGCGAGCGTATTGCACTCTTGTCCCATGCTGAACTACGCCGGTATGAATCGTTCAGCCATGACGACCGGCGGCGCTCGTTCCTTCTGGGCCGAGCCGCAGCCCGCACACTGGCGGCCGAGCAGCTCGGGATTCCTGCAAGCGATGTAAACCTCGAGGTCGCCGCGGACGGTTCGGTCTATCTGCCGGGCGAAGAGCTATGCGTGTCGATCTCGCATAGCGGCATCCTCGGCGCCGCCGTCCTTGCCCGGCGCCCCGTCGGGCTCGATGTTGAGCGGATCCGCACACCGCATCCCCGCTTGAGAGACCGCATCCTCAGCGAGCGCGAGCGTGATGATGCCGCCCGGCTGCTGATCCCGCCCGACGAAACCACGCTTCTCTACTGGACGCTTAAAGAAGCCGTGCTCAAAGGTCGTCGGACGGGTCTGCGGCAGTCCACGCGATCGGTTGAGTTGTCGATCGACTACCACGAGCGACGTGCTATTGCGAATCTCGACGACGGCGCCACGTGGGAGGCGGTC
>CBFGYX010000048.1:0-9547 GCA_965653075.1 uncultured bacterium | reverse complement strand
GTTGATTTATTACCGGCCGGTACCCGTACGATCCGCGTAGAAGGCCATGCCGACACGGTACCACTGGGGCCGGGACTGCGAGATAGGTTTCCGACTAACTGGGAGCTCTCTGCCGGGCGTGCCGCGGCCGTGGCGCGGCACCTCATCGACGAGCATGGACTGGCGGCGGAGCTTATCGAGGTCGTTGCGTTCTCCGACACACGGCCGATCGCATCGAACGCAACGGCTGAGGGACGACGACAGAATCGGCGCGTCCGCATCGCGGTGCAGTGACGCATATCCCAATCCGGTAATGAGAACCGCACTTATCGTGACCGGCGGCACCCTGCTCATCCTCTTCCTCCTCCTGATGAGCTTTTATCTGTGGGCGTCGAGCCGCGTCCATAGCCCGCAGCACGATACGCAGGTAATCGAATACTCGGCTGTGCCGTTGTCGGAGCTGCCCGACACGTTCACCGTGGCCACGTACAACATCGGCTACCTTTCGGGGATGACGAACAACCGGCCAGTGGTGAGGCCACCCGAGCTCTTCGACAACAACCTGACGGCCGCTCGTGACCTACTCCGCGCAATGGATGCGGATGTCGTCGGGTTTCAGGAGATTGATTTCGAATCGGCGCGGTCATTTGACGTGCAGCAGATGAACGCGCTGGTTGATGCGGGCAGCTATGCGTACGGCGCGATGGCTGTAAACTGGAATACCCGGTACGTGCCGTTTCCCTATGGCGGACCGTCGGTCCAGTTCGGGCGGATGTACTCAGGTCAGGCGGTATTGTCGCGGCTACCTGTTCTCGATCACCGACGCATCGTACTTGAGGAGCCGCCAAATCCGTTCTGGTACAATGCGTTTTACCTCGACCGACTGGCTCAGATAGTGATTCTGGATGCCAACCCGAGGATCGCACTGATAAATGTTCATCTGGAGGCGTTCCATCGTGAGACGCGGGAGCGTCATGCCCGAGAACTGGTGGCACTGGTGGATACTCTGGCCGAGACGCACGCCATCCTGCTGATCGGAGACTTCAACGCAGTACCTGAGCGGTTTGCAGGCTCCAACATTGAGGAGCGGCCCGACCGCGAGCAACGGGAGAACGATCGTACGGCCTCGATTATCGAAGGGATCGAGATTTTAACGCCCGTTTACGCCGCGCACGATTTTGGGGGACGGCACAACACGTTCCCTTCAGACGATCCGCAAATCAAACTCGACCACATCTACTTTGACAATCGGTTCTTTGAGCTTGTGGACGCGGAGGTTGTGTCCGCCGGCGGCGAGCCTCCATCCGACCATCACCCTGTCATGGCGCGGTTCAGGCGGGCAGACTGACCGATTCGTCGACGACGCGTCGAAAGTCAGGCTCTCATGCCGATGAGACCGAGCATCCGCCCGGTCTTACCATGATCCCTGCGATGTGAGAAGAAGCGTTGCCTGTCGCTAAATGTGCAGGCGTTGTCCACGGATATGTTCTGGAGGGAGACGCCGCCCCGCTCAAGTCTGCGATGGATATGGAGTTTGAGATCGACGAACGACCGGTCGCCCCGCCCGGAGCTGATCTCGTCTGAAGCAAATTGCCGGGCGACCTCGGGCCCGACCTCGAAGTTGGCACTTGAAATGCATGGACTCACCCATGCCATAATCCGATCCGGCTCAGCACCTTGCGCCTTCATGTGCTCGATCGTGTTCTCAATCACGCCAGACACGGCACCCCGCCATCCGGCGTGGCACGCCCCAACTACGCCGGCTGCCGGATCTGCAAGCAAAACCGCCGCACAATCCGCTGCTGAAATCCCCAGAACAATACCTCGTATCGACGTGACGAGACCGTCGACGCGCGGCCACGCGATTGGAATGCGATCGACCACGGCTACGTCTGATCCGTGCACCTGATGCGCCAGCACGAGGTCGGCTAAGGCAAAGCCGAGCGCCCTGAGGAGGCGATCCCGGTTCACGGAGACGACGTCAGGATCATCGCCGACGGCGAGCCCGGTGTTGAGCGAATTGAACGGCGGGTCACTCACACCTCCGTTGCGCGTGCTAAAGGCGGCGGCGACGCCATCGATACCGTCGAATACGCTCGGAGTGATGACCTCCGGTGTGACCTGCTGCATGGAAAGTCGGAGCTGAGACCGGCGAAGACGAGTTCGTGTCACCGCTGTCTGCCGACGTCGTTCCTCAATTCCGATCGCCTTGACAAGCATTCGGCTACGTGGCTCTGTAACGCCGAGGCCGGCGGCACACCGGAGACGATATCAGACGATTTCGTTCACGTAGGAAGCCACCTCGTCGGCGCGGCTCGTCCACTCGGCTACCATGGCCGATGTCGGGGCGCTATCCACTTCAACAGGTACCGACTCAAGCTCCGGGAATCCGAGCTGGTGCGCGATATCGTTCGCGTAATGGACGCGTTTGACCACTGGATGCTGATCACTCGACGGAGCGTCGTGGTGTGTCAGCATGACGTCAGCCAGCCGTGTGGGCAGCTTCATCCTTTCGGCGGCGCGGGAGCCGACTTCCACGTGGGTGGTGCCGAACGTTGACTCCTCGGCATGAAGAATCTTCTGGCCATGATTTTCGGCATATACGGTGGCGGCAAGCTCCGGGTGATTGTAAAGTAGAATCATCTTCCCGAGGTCATGCAGAAGCCCCGCTGCCATGGCCTCGGCGGCGTCATCTGCATCCGTTGTAGGATCCATCCGGGTGAGCTCCTGCGCGATATAACCCGTGGCCAAGCTGTGCGCGGGAATCGCCAGAAACGGCGCCATCGTCTTGCTGTCGAACCATGTCTTGAGCTCAGACATCCCCATACTCATGATCAAACCGAGTACAGTGATGGGGCCCAACACGACGACGGCGCGGCGCGGAACCGTGATTTCGCGCTGCTGAGCGTAGAATGCGGAGTTGGCAATGCGCAAGAGGCGGGCGACGACCGCCGGATCGTGACTGATTAATTTCTCAACATCGGCCGTTTCCACGTCGTCTTCTGCTTGCATAAGCTCCAGCGCGCCCAGAAGCGTTTGCGGCAAAGGGGGAATACTGAGTTCGGTGATCTTGTTCACAGCCGCCGAGGAATACAACATTTGCCGTGGCGTTAGGGATATTTAACGGTGTGTTTTGCTGTGAATCGGCCGCTCGACTAAAATCCTAAGTCATCCAGGTTGTGCCTCCAGCGACCGAAGCAGTTCCTTTCGGATGGCTCCGACCGGCATCTCCTCACCCGTCCATTTAGCGAACGCTGCCGCTGCCTGGCCGATGAGCATATCGAGTCCGTCGATGACCGTTGCTCCGCGTTCGCCGGCCTCGACCAACAAGCGCGTCGGCTTCGGATTGTAAATGAGATCATAGACGATATGATCGCTACCGAAGACATCAGCATCCTGCCAGGGCGTGGCCCGTACATCGGGTGACATACCGACGGGTGTGGCATTAACCACGAGCGAGCTCCGGCCGATAGCATCGTGCGCCTCTTCATAACCGATGACAGACAGTCGGTCGGTGCCCGCGAGGTCTTCGGGTGCGGCTTTCGGATTTCTCGTGACGAGATACACGTGCGGTAATTCAAGCACATCCAGCAGTGCATACACGACGGCACGTGCCGCACCACCCGAACCCAGTATCACCGCTGTCTTCCCTCTGAGCTTTTCCTGAAGCGGGGCGAGCGGATCCAGGAATCCCTGCACATCCGTGTTGTCGCCCACCAGGTGCGTCCTCGCCCCATCTCCCTCACAAATAATCGTGTTGACGGCCCCTGTAGCTTCTGCCCGCGGTGTTAGCTCGTCGAGGTAGGGAATCACATTGCGTTTATGGGGAATGGTGACGTTGGCCCCTCGAAAGCCCAGCGCCGCGAGCCCGCGTACGGCCTGTTCCACGGCCTCATTATCCACCCGAGCAGCCACATACACGAAAGACAGCCCCGTTTTTTTAAACGCCAGGTTGTGCATCCACGGAGAGATCGAATGCGCGACGGGATTGCCGATAAGTGCAATCGGCCGGAGATGTGTGTTGAGATCCATTGGAGTAAGCGATATCGTACGGGAGGCAAAGGTACGTCACCGTTGATTGACACGCCGCGCGCGTGGGTGGCGCGTCCGAGAACTCCTTTATCCCCCGAACTGATTATTATGTCGTTCAGCTCTGAAGTCAACCGCATGTTCGACCGTGCGGCCGCTCTTACTAAGCACGATTCCGGCCTGCTTCAACAGATTAAGGCCTGTAACAGCCTCTATGAGTTTCGCTTCCCGCTCAGGCGCGATGACGGATCGATCGAGGTCATCACCGGCTATCGGGCTGAGCACAGCCAGCATAAGCTGCCGACGAAAGGTGGGATTCGCTACGCGCCGAACGTCAATGCGGATGAAGTAAAGGCACTGGCCGCGCTGATGACGTTTAAGTGCGCTGTGGTCGACGTCCCGTTTGGAGGGGCGAAGGGCGGTGTCTGTATCGATCGAAGGCAATATTCGGAGGGCGAGCTCGAGCGCATCACCCGCCGCTATACATACGAGCTGATCCGGAAGGATTTCCTCGGGCCCGGAATCGACGTTCCGGCGCCCGACTACGGCACGGGCCCGCAGGAAATGGCCTACATCGTCGACACCTATCAGACGATCGCCGATCCGCTGTTCGCGCAGGCTTGTGTAACGGGTAAGCCGATCGGCCTCGGCGGTGTCCGAGGACGGAAGGAAGCCACGGGCCGCGGTGTATACTTCGGCATCCGCGGTGCATGCGAAGATCGGTACGACATGGAACGCCTCGGCCTCGAGCCCGGGCTCGAAGGGAAGCGGGTTGTCGTTCAGGGGCTTGGCAATGTTGGGTATCACGCGTCCAAGTTTCTGCAGGAAGGTGGCGCGCTCATCGTGGGCCTTGCCGAGATTGAAGGCGCGATTTACGACCCAAACGGTCTCGATGTCGATGCCGTCGTAGCCTTTCGAAAATCGAGTGGTTCGATACTGGGATATCCCGGGGCGGAGGTCATCACGGATACCAGGAAGGCACTCGAACTGGAGTGTGACATCCTGGTGCCGGCGGCGCTCGAGGGTCAGATCAACAGCGAGAACGCACCGCGCATCAAAGCACCTATCATTGCGGAGGCCGCCAACGGGCCTACCACCTCAGGTGCCGACCGGCAGCTTGTGGAAGCAGGCAAGCTGGTGATCCCGGACGCTTATCTGAACGCCGGTGGCGTTACCGTTTCCTATTTCGAGTGGCTACGTAATCTGTCACGGGTGCGATTTGGGAGGCTGAGCCGCCGGTTTGAGGAGAAGAGTGCGTCGAGCATCCTGCAGGCCGTCGAAGGATTGACCGGCAACCGCTTTGCCGAGGATGTCTTCAAGTCTGTTGCCGCGGGCGGCAGCGAAGAGACGCTCGTCAACTCAGGTCTGGAGGAGACGATGACCTACGCGTATCAGGAGATCCGCGAGTATGCGCGTCGTTATGAGACGGATCTACGGACGGCGATGTATGTGAGCGCCATCGATAAGATTGCGATCGTGTACCAGCAAATGGGGATTTTCCCTTGACGGCGAGCAGGCGGAAGCCCTCACTTTGTCGATACAAAAAAGGGAGCCTCCAACACGGTGGCTCCCTTTTCATTACGATGACGGCTTCAAGCGGTCAATCGACTGAAAATGTGGCGTGGACGGTTACGGTGATCTCCTGACTGCGCGTCGATGTGGCGTGCATGCCGTAACTCGCCACTTCGGTCGAATACGGCTCGGTGATTTGGAATACGCCGGCACGTGCCGATTGCATGTGGCTCACCTCCCGCCCGGCAATCTCACGGGCACGCGCCCGCGCATCCTCCGTAGCGCTGGCCAGCAGATTCCGCTTCAATGCATCCAGGTCAGAATAAAAGTACTCGAGCGTCGACTGCTGCAACGCACCGCCGCCAATCTCGAGCGACGCCGGGTTCAGCGCCAGCTCCTCCAGCGCATCGATATCGTTTGAGATGACGAACAGCGATTGCTGCACTTGGTAGCCGCTGATGCCGCCTTCATTGTACGTGGGGTAGGAGTTAGGCGGCTGAACGGATACACTCGTATCCGCGATACCCAATCCCGCGAGTTGACGCCGGAGTGTGGCTACGTCCTGGCTCAGTCCTGCATAACCTGCCTGCTGATCGAACACACCCGTCTGCCGGCTCATCGTTAACCGCCACTTCGCGATGTCGGCCGTGAAGCGCTCAGTGGACGCACCGACGGTCTGGACCGTGTCTCCCGTGTCACGCGCCTGGAGAAAAAAGGCGCCGAAAACGGCAGCCGCTACAATAAGCCCCACGGCCAGCGCCGCCGAGGATATCAGGATGGTACGTTCCATGGGAGTCCGGATAGGATGAGCGTCAAAAGTTTACGGCCTGTAACGCGCGGGAGTCAGGCGTGAGATCGAGCCGCTTCAGCCAACGCGTCTACATAGTCAAGCTGCTCCCACGCGAACTCGCCACGACCGAAATGTCCGTAGGCAGCCGTCGGACGGTATTGCGGCCGCAGTAGATTGAGCCGCTCCACAATCGCAGCCGGGCGCAGGTCGACGATCTCTTCCACAATCCGCGTCAAAATGGTATCCGGCAGAACGCCCGTGCCGAAGGTCTGGATGTCGATCGAAACGGGATGTGAGAGTCCTATCGCGTATGCCACTTGCACCTCGACTTCTTCCGCAAGCTTCGCCGCCACGATATTCTTGGCCACATGCCGAGCGGCATAGGCGGCCGAGCGGTCAACTTTCGACGGGTCCTTCCCGCTGAACGCACCACCTCCGTGCGCGCCTTTGCCTCCGTAGGTATCGACGATGATCTTGCGGCCGGTCAAGCCCGTGTCTCCGTGAGGCCCGCCAATGACAAAGCGTCCGGTCGGGTTGACGTGCAGAATGAGGTCGTCGTCGATGAGGTCCGCCGGAATGACACGCGGAAGAAGCTTATCGCGGACATCCGTCTTGATGGTCTCCAGAGAAACATCAGGATGATGCTGCGTGGAAACGACGACAGTGTGGACGCGCCGAGGCGTTTTCCGGTCGTCCTCATACTCTACCGTAACCTGGCTCTTCGCATCGGGCCTCAAATATGTGAGTTCGCCTTTGTGGCGCATCGCAGCCAGTTCGCGCATCAGGTTGTGCGCAAACGTGACCGGCATCGGCATGAGCTCGGGTGTTTCCGTCGTCGCATAACCGAACATCATTCCCTGGTCGCCCGCGCCCTGATCATCATCCAGGCCGGAGTTGGCGTCCACGCCCTGCTTGATATCCGGGCTCTGTTCGTGGATGCTGCTGATGACGCCGCACGAATCCGCATCGAAGCGGAGCGTGGGGTCGGTATAGCCGATACTGGCGATCACCTCACGGGCAATCTGCTGCACGTCGACATAAGCCTTTGTCGTCACCTCACCCGATAGAACAACCAGGCCGGTGGTGACGAGCGTTTCGACGGCAACGCGGCTCAGCGGGTCCTGCTGGAGGAGGGCGTCGAGAATGGCGTCTGAAATCTGGTCCGCAACTTTATCTGGATGTCCCTCAGAGACCGATTCAGACGTAAATAAATATGCCATTACAGCAGCGTGAAGGGGTAGGAGAACGAGGCGTGGAATTAAGTGCGGCCTGCAACGCGAGGACGTGGGGATTGGTTCGCGGTGGGATACGCTTTAGGGTTTTTCATCCCGTTCATCGGTGCAAAGGAATCATTGATCTTATACCGTTGAGGGAACCAACCGGCAAGACGAGCCTTTGGCAGCGACCGCCGGGGGCTTCGCGTTGCTTATACTGCGATGCTGCCTTAATTTCCGGCGCTTTGCATTTTCAAGAGAACCACTTCGGAAGATGCGGGCACGTTGTTCGGTCCGAGTAGACGGTACGTGCCCGAATCGCTCTATCATTTTTAACAGGAGGCCTGGTTATGGCAAACGACATCGAAGCGAAGGTCACATCCATCATCGTTGAAAAGCTTGGCGTTGAGGAGTCTGACGTTACGGCGGAAGCATCCTTCACCAACGATCTTGGAGCCGACTCGCTCGACACGGTTGAGCTCATCATGGAGTTCGAGAAGGAGTTCGACATCACGATCCCCGATGAGGATGCCGAAAAGATTGCCACCGTTGGCGACGCTGTCTCGTACTTGAGCGGCAAGACGTCGTAAACGTAGCGCATGTAGCTTATTCGTGCCCGCGGCACGAACCTCCGATTCTTTTCCACGCCCCAATTAATCCATGCCGCAGGGACAACGCCGCGTAGTGGTGACCGGCCTCGGTGCTCTTACACCGATCGGACTTTCTCCACAGGCGTTTTGGGATGCCATGATGCGCGGTGAGAGTGGCGCGGCGCCCATTACGTACTTCGATACCGAACCCTTTGACACCAAGTTCGCGGCCGAACTAAAGGGGTTTGATCCGCAAGACTACATGGACCGCAAGGCGGCGCGCCGCCTCGACCCGTTTTCGCAGTATGCCGTCGCCGTCGCCGAACAGGCCGTCACCGACGCCGGCATCGACTACGAGAACCTCTCAACCGACGAGCGCGACCGCATTGCCGTGATCTTCGGAAGCGGGATCGGCGGGATGCAGGTCTTCCATGAGCAGACCGCTAACTACATAAAGAACGGCGCCAGACGGCTCTCTCCGTTCTTTATTCCGATGCTCATCCCGGATATTGCCAGCGGGCACATCTCGATCCGCTACGGATTTCGAGGACCGAACTACTGTGTGGTCTCGGCGTGCGCAACGGGCAATAACAACATTGGCGACGCGCTGATGCTGATCCAGCGCGGGATGGCGGATGCGGCGCTGTGTGGTGGTTCTGAGGCGGCTGTGTCTGAGTTGGGGATCGGCGGATTCAATGCGATGAAGGCGCTGTCGACGCGGAATGACGACCCGAGCCGCGCAAGCCGTCCGTTCGACAAAACTCGCGACGGTTTTGTGCTCGGCGAAGGTGCCGGTGCGCTCTACATCGAGGAGCTCGAGCATGCGAAGCGCCGCGGCGCCCGCATCTATGCCGAGTTGATCGGGCTTGGGATGTCGGCTGACGCTCACCATATCACCGCGCCGGATCCGGAAGGCGGTGGTGCGAGCCTGGCCATGCGGATGATGCTGCAGGATTCCGGGCTGAAGCCGGAGGATGTTGACTACCTCAACATGCACGGCACGTCGACCCCGTTCGGGGATATCGCGGAGACCAAGGCCGTCAAACGCGCTTTCGGTGATCACGCGTACAAGATGAACCTGTCATCAACGAAAAGCATGACGGGACACTTGCTCGGTGCTGCCGGGGCCATTGAGGCCATCGCGGCGCTGTTCGCCACGAAGTACGATCGCGTCCCGCCGACGATCAACTTTGAAAACGCCGACGAGGAATGCGACTTGAACTATACGTTCAATAAGCCGCAGGAGCGTACGGTTAACGTAGCCGTAAGTAATGCATTCGGCTTTGGCGGCCACAACACGTCGATCGCTTTCAAGAAGTACGTGGAGTAGTCCGCTACTTCTCAGCAATTAGACAGAAGGCCCGGTGATTTGATGTCGCCGGGCCTTTTCTGTTGAGGGTTTGGCTGACTGTTGAACAATCATCCTCTCAGGC
>CBFGYX010000047.1:0-9564 GCA_965653075.1 uncultured bacterium | reverse complement strand
AATGTCTAAATCGCTCGGGTGGCGTAATCCAAACAGACTACGCTGGAGCATGAGGGAATCGGCATTTTGTTACGAGCAGTCTATAATAGTTTCCTCCATACACGTCTCCTTCCGCAGGTTGCTTAAGCGCGACCAAATACCGTACTGACCGTGACCTCTGTTAAACAGCTCTTATCGAACCTGCGCATTAGGGGCGTATATGCCGTCAAGGCCCTCGCCATCGTCCGTGAGGCCGCCAACAAGTGGACGATCGCCTGGGCCATTACGCTCATACTGCAGGGTGTCATTCCCGCGGGAATCGTATGGACGACCAAATGGCTCATTGACGCGGTGGCCGGGGCCGTTGCGGCGGGCACCTCGTGGGAGGTCATAGAAATCGTTCTCGTGCCCGTTGCCATTATGGGCGCGCTGATGCTACTCCAGCAGATCCTCGGCAGCCTCAGCGAGTGGATCAATACGGCGCAGACCGAGCTCGTTCAGGATCACATGAAAAAGGTCATTCACCAGAAAGCGGTCACGGTGGATTTCGCCTTCTACGAGAATGCCGAGTATTACGACCACCTCGAGCAGGCGAATACCCAAGCCACTTCGCGATCCCTTGCCCTCCTTCAGAATATCGGCGGGTTGATTCAGGGCGCTGTCACGCTGATCTCCATATCCCTCATCCTGATCACGTACAGTGTAATCCTGCCGTTAATCTTGCTGGTGAGTACGCTGCCGGCGCTTTTCGTGGTCGTCCGACACAACCAGTATTTACACGACTGGTGGCAAAAGACGACACCGCTACGGCGCTGGGCGAGCTATTATGATATGATGATGACCGTGCAGCTGGCCGCAGCGGAGGTCCGCATATTCAAACTTGGCGATTTCTTTTCGTCGGCGTATCAGACGCTGCGTACACGACTCAGGCAGGAGCGGCTCGCCCTGCTTAGAAGGCAGACAATGGCCAAGTTCGGAGCTGGGATCATCGCAATGCTGGCCACGGCTGGTGTGATGGGGTGGATCGGCCTGCGCGCACTTCGAAATACTGCAACGCTGGGCGATATCGGGCTTTTCTACGCAGCGTTCAACCAGGGGCAGAGCCTGATGCGGTCTCTGCTGAGCAATGCGGGCCAGATCTACACCAACACGCTGTTCCTCGAGCACTTTTTCGAGTTGATGGCCACCGAGCCGAGTATCCAGGATCCAGAGGAGCCGGAGCCTTTCCCGGTTCCTTTGCGGCAGCACATCCTCTTCGACGATATCACCTTTTATTACCCGGGTACACGCACGCCGGCGTTAGAAAACTTTACGCTCGAGATCCCGGCCGGCAAGACTGTGGCGATCGTCGGTGCGAATGGGGCCGGTAAAACGACCCTCACCAAGCTGCTCTGCCGGTTCTATGACCCTCAGAAAGGCGCCGTTCGGATTGACGGAATGGATATCCGGCGGTTCTCCGTGGCCTCGCTGTGGAACCAGATCTCGATCATGTTCCAGTTTCCGATGCGCTACCAGGCTATCGCGGCGGAGAACATCGGCGTCGGCTCGATTGAGCAGAATCCTTCTCGGGACGAGATCGTGGCCGCGGCCAAGCATGCCGGCGCCGACGACTTCATCAGCAAGCTGCCTAAAACCTACGATACGCTGCTCGGCAAATGGTTTACGACGGGTACCGACCTCTCCGGCGGCGAGTGGCAGCGCATTGCCCTCGGCCGGGCCTTCCTCCGCGAAGGTCAGGTCGTAATCCTCGATGAGCCGACGAGCTCAATGGATTCCTGGGCCGAGAACGAATGGCTTCGTCGGTTTAGAGTCCTTGTGAAAGACCGTACCGCTATCATCATCACACACCGATTTACGACGGCGATGCAGGCTGATATCATCCATGTGATGGAGGATGGCAAGGTCGTCGAATCGGGTAACCACGAGCAGCTCGTTGCGCTCGGCGGCCGTTATGCGCAGTCGTGGCTGGAGCAGATGAGGTTGGAGCAGGACGTTCCCGAGGAAGGAGGCCATGCGGCGGTGTAAGCGGACGGCATCCATCCGTCCGCGTGCAGGCATGACGTGAGTTCAACAGGCGCCGAGATAGGAAGCCACTGATTATTGCGACCCGGTGTTAAACCACGGCGGCCAGTACAAGGAAACCACCCATGCCGGTGGCCAGCACGATGAACAAGAACGATTTGAAGCACCCTCCGGACTCTTCCTGCCGATGCGCGCGTGGGGTTGAGGCGGGAGCTCTTCTCGATACTCGTGGGGAGGCGGCCTTCCTGACCGTCTCACGCTGCGCCACCTCGCTGGATATTTCGTAGCGCTCCTGCAATTTGACGAGCCGCCGCGACGGACCTCTCTTCTCCTCGAGCTCGACGGCTCGGCGTAAAGCTTCCAGCTCATCAGCCCGCCGCTCAAACCGCCGATAGATCAGTGCTGCACGGTCGTACGTAAACGAGATCGTGCAGCCTTCGCTGATATTAGCTTCGTAAAGCTCGAGCGCTTCGTCGAAGCGCCCTTCCTCCTCGAGCTGCTCTGCGCGCTCGTTCCTTGCGAACCACTGATCGAGGCGGTTACTCATTACTAAATGCGCGAATGAGGATAGCGGCTTAAAGAATCTGAGGGTGAGTCGAAGATACAGAAATAGGCGCCTCTGTGGTGATCACAAAGACGCCTATCTGAACGATTGACGAGAGCTGCAGCCACGCGGACTCGCTTTATCTGACGGCTCGAGCGTCTGTCACAGCGGTCGAACAATCGGCTGCTTGTAAGGATGATCGCTTCCTTGGCTCCCGCGCTTGTACGATCGATGAGCTGCCTTGGAAGTGATCTACCTGATAACTGCGGCTAGTCTACGATAATCGTCGTGTCTGCCGGAGCAGTCTCGAGGGTGTCGAGCAGCACCGTGTCTTGCTCGAGCGTGAGGGTGTCTTGTTCGATGACGTCAACCTCTGTTTCCTGAGTGCCGTTGCACGCGGTAAACACGAATATCAAGGCGACAACAGACAGGTAATGGAAGATCTTGTTCATGGGTGGGATCAGGTTAATGGGTGATGGATTGCTCACTAAGTTACGCCAATTCTATGCTATGATGCGAGAGGCACCTTTTTAGGTGGGATCCACTAGCGGTTCTAACCTGCTCTTAACGTCAGAGTTAGAGACGGAGACTCTGGAACGGAATTCCCCAGCGCAATTGAGCAAAGGGATTGACATACCATATTCGTCCCGACTCACCGTCGTTTATGGACTCAACTCGAGCGGCGATTTCAAGGTGCAGGCGGGGCAGCACTTCGTATCCCGCATGCATTTCCACTCTCATTTCCCGAACAGGAACGCCTTGTCCGATGGAATGCCCGTGGCTCCTGGATCTCGTTGCGTAGCTGAGTCTCGGATCAGCGCCTTCGTTCACGCCGTCAGGATTGCGGCCGCGGCGCGTGTAATGCATTGTGAAGCGACCCGACCAGCGCTCGAGGGGCTGATAGCTTGTGTGCAGCGTGTAGTCGTAGAAGTTCTGCTCGGCCGGGTGTCCCAACGGATCGTTGTAATGCACAAATGACGTCTCGATATCCCGGTGGCTGTAGGTGAACGGCCTCACGCGGGCGTGCTCAAAATGAACGAGCAACCCGCTGACCGATGGCGGGGCATACGTAAACCCGCCGGCGACCCCCCACTTATTCCCAAACCAGCCGTCTCCGGATAACAGTTCGTCAAGATTGAACTCCGTGAGCAATCCTTGAGCAAACAGCTTGAGGCCGGGAACGGGTACCCACGACGCGCCCGCACCCAGCTGCATGCTGTCGGGGCTTCCGCGGTCGATTTCGACGGCGCGATAGAAAATGATGGGATTCAGGTAGGAAAGATCGTAGCCCCGCCGTCTGTCGTCCTCGTAGTCCGGTGCAAACGTCACCGATTCATAAAAGTGAAGCTGTACGCGTCCCGGAAGGTTGACGGCCAAAGCGTGCAGTGCGCCGTACTTTCGGGGAAGGACATGGTCCGAAAAACGATTGATCGACGCGTAATCCGTCCACGCGCTGTACAGATTAATGTATTGCAGGCGCCAGAACGTAGTCCGAATCTGGACCTGATCGTACTCGGGTGCATAGTCCGAGAGAAACATACTTGAGAGTCCATCCCCCCAGCGATTGCGATCCCTCCCTGCGCGGATCTCAACAAAACGCGTCTGCACGCCGACCGTCCCCATCGCGCGCCAGTAATCATACTCTTGGGATTCCGGATAGAACTTGGTGCCTCCGAGCCGCGGCGCCGTCTTACGCTGATAGTTGGGCCACGCGTCTCTCCGCTGGTTTTCCTCCAATCGGGTTTCGAAGAACAGATGCTCGCCGATCCTGCCGGAAGCTCTTACGCCGCGGGTATTCTGGAAAGTGGTTCTATGTCGATCGTCCCCCTCTGGTCTCGAAACCCGGCCGGCGGTGAGATAAAGTGTAGGATCCAACGAGACGAAGTAGCCATCACCCCGCGTCGATATAAGGTGGATGCCGTCGCGATAGAGCTGATCCCAAAGAGACTGTGCGAGATCGACTCCGGGCAGTGGGCGTTCGCCGCGAAACTGTTCCAGGAGCTTCCTGTCCGTCGGCGTCAGCGCCGATTCATCGATAGAGTCGAGATAGCCTCGAATCTCATCCGCCGATAATGGAAGATGTTGAAGAAAGGCATGATCCAGCGCACCCGCTGCCTGTTGCCGCAATAAAAACTGGTGGACGGGATCGGAAATATGCGGGATGCCCTCGAATTGCGCGCTGGCCGAACGGTGAATGCCAACGGCGAGGAGCAGAACGAGAAGCGATGCGGCAGTGCGGATATTCATGGCGCCAATGATACGAGGTGTGAAGCCTGAATTCCGCAACCTATTGGTTTTCTTGATCGGATTTAGAATCGGAAGCTCGTCCCGTCGGGGTTAGGATCATGACGTCCCCGATGAGGCTCGATGCGTATTCGAGATTCGAGAGACTATCTGCAGCCACGGCCAGGGCGTCGACCAGACGTGTGACGACGATTGGCTCGGTAGCTTGCGAGTCTTCAATGACGAAGCCTCCTGTTGCCCGTGTGATAGTGATTTTGCGCATAACTCCATGATGGCGTTACAGGAAGATAACAGGAGGTCATTGCGCAATTGCCGATCTGCGGCTCGGGTGAATCTGATGAACGGATTCAAGCCGTGGCTACGATGGGCGCAGTAACAGGGTCAACTCTGGAGTAGTGCTAAGCAGTTGCTTCTACGCGTTGCTGCCCACGGTCCCGACGTTACGTCGACCCCGCCATGTCATTTTCCTCCACACAGGGTGCCGTTGGTAAGCCAGACCCTCGCTCGAAAATGATCACTAGTACATGCGAGGCTCCTCATGAGAAAAGCTCTACTTGTACCAGCAATCCTCCTCCTCTCATTCACGGTAGCGACGACGGGCTCAGCTCAGTCGACGGAGGCCGTTGTATGGATGGAGGACTTTGACTCCGCCGCTTCCGTCGATGATTTAGATGGCTGGATTATTGGGGATGGATGGACGATCACGGATGCGACCGAGTCGAGCGGCTCCGGTCGAAACAGCCTGGAATCGAAGGGTAATGTAGCGGGACATGCTGAGACAGCAGTGATTAATCTCAGCCGGCTAAAAAGTGGTGAGCTTAGATATCTGGCTCGCCGCACCAATACGTTCCCGCAGAATGCGCTACGGGTTCTGGCGTCTATCGACGGAGGACTGACGTATTCCATCGTGGTTGCCGACACTGGTTCTGCCCTGGGGTCCGGAGGTAACTGGCGACCATTCAGCTTTCCTCTCTCGTCCGGACTTGCGGGGGCTGAGAGCGTACGGTTCAGGTTTGAGACCCCAGACACGCTCGGTGCATCGCCGACGGTGCGCATTGATGACATCGCGGTCGTGGGCGAGCCATACTTCTATGTCGAACCGCCGAGCGGTCTTTTTGCGGCGTTGCCTGGCGACTCTGAGACGCAGATGCTGGTACTGTACAACAACTCGGATGACCCGCTTGCAGTAGGTGCTCCCGTTGTCTCGGAGGCCGTCTTCTCGGTCAGTCCCGCGGGTGCGGTTGTTGTGCCCGTCGCCGGGTCGGTGGAGTACGAGATCACGTTCGCGCCGGAGGAGGATGGTACATACTCCGGCGATGTCATCTTCGACGCAGGTCCGGTCGGACGGTTGGCCGTTCCCGTCGTCGGCTTGACCGCCCCGAACGTGGTGTCGTTCACAGAAACGGCGAGTTCGGCCGGTGAGGGCGAGACAGGGCATGAAGTCGGCCTCTCGCTCGGATTTCTAAATGAGGATGCCAACCTGCAAGGTATCCAGATCGCCGTTTCGTGGGATGCCGACCAGTCCATTGTAGACGTGGTAAGCATCACAGACGTGGCCAAAGGAGCCGCCGTAAATCATGATGATTGGACGCTCTCCTACAGCATCGCCGATCAGTCGGCAGCGATTCTGCTGTTTGATAACAGTGGGGTTGGCCTCCCGGTGGGGCACTATCCGGATCTACTCAAATTTGTTCTGGATGTAGACGTCCTGCCCGATGATGAAGCGAACGTCACGTTCAGTGTCGATGAAGTCATCGGTGCCCTGGCCGTCCCAACGGCGGATGATGCCGGACTCATTGTCAGGCAGGGAGAGCATCAACTTCAGCTCACTCGACGGGCGGCCTTTTTCGGGATTGACGTCGAGGAGATTGACTTTGGAGCCGTCGAGGCGGGTCAGACAATCTCCCACTCGTTCAATCTGACCAACACAAACGCAGCCCGTAACTACACCGTTTACGGCATGGATTTAGGAGACGGCACGTTGACGGTATCTCCTGACTCCGCTGTCGTTCAGCCGGGCGATACGGTTACCGTCACGGTGACGTTTGCGCCGTCGGAAACGGATTTCGGTCTGCGTGATGAAGTGCTCACCATCTACCACAACGCGGCGTTCGGCGGTGTTTACGAGCTGCCGGTACGTGCGCTCGGTACATGGGGCCGCGGCGACAACGACGGGGACGGCATGGTCGATGCGATGGACATTGTCAACACGACCGATTTCATCCTCGGCCGAGATGAACCTACGTCTCGTCAGTTGAGCCGCTCCGACCTCTATCCGTTTGCAGATGGCGACGGAGAGCTCGATATCCGCGACCTATCAGTGACCGTGCAGGCGATTGTGCGAAATGAATGGCCGGATGGATTTGCGCTCCCACCGACGTATGAGCTCCCAGACGACGGATCTGACAAACGGCAGACGGAACCTGTGTTCGTATCACTGATCGCGTCGGGGCCGAACCTACTGATTGAGTTCGAAACATCTGAGCCGCTGCGCGCACTTCAACTGCATCTTCAGATCGAAGATTTGGCGGCGCTGCCTGAGCTAATACTCAATCAGGTAGGCGCGCCAACGGCATCGGCGCAGGTGCTATCTTACGACGACGGGAATGTGCGGATATTGCTTTACCGACCCGATGGAGGCTCGGTGGAACCGGGTTCGTACCGGCTGGCGCGCATTCAGCGCGTACGGGATGGCGGCTTCATCATGCGAGAATATGCCACCGCAGTCGACGGTGCGAAGAAGCGGTTGCCCGTGGTCGTAGAAGGATTAGTTGGGACGCCGACGCAGCATATCGTCGAGACCAAATTCGAGGTCGGATCTCCATATCCAAATCCAATTCGATCAGGCTCG
The DNA here is from genome assembly GCA_965653075.1 of uncultured bacterium. Lineage (GTDB taxonomy): Bacteria > Bacteroidota > Rhodothermia > Rhodothermales > CAZKDQ01 > CAZRTY01. Next base: position 1,924 of record CBFGYX010000047.1, on the reverse strand, counting down.
GTGCTTCGTGTTGCTCTACAGGGTACGCCGAACGACGGCAGAGTCCGACTGGAGGTGTTCGACTTGCTCGGAAGACGAATCGATCAGCGAGATCTTTCAGCTGTGCCGGTCCATGCGCTCGAGTGGGATGTTCGTCACACTACCGGCGGATCCGTGGCGCCCGGAGTCTATCTGCTCAGGATTTCCAGTGGGGACTACTCAGCCACCAGGAAGATCGTCGTGGTGAGATAATCTCATCAGGGAGTGAAAAATTCAGCTACCCGCTGCGATATGAAGTGCTGTTGCTCGCCCGTCAGTTGCGTATGCATGGGGAGTGACAGCACTTCGTCCGCAGCTCGCTCTGAATGCTGGAGATCGCCGGCGATTCTGGCCGAGCCGCCGAATACCGGCAGACGATGTAGAGGGACGGGATAGTAGACGGCCGAGGGGATACCGGCTTCGCGGAGGTGTTCTACAAGCGCGTCTCGTTGATCACGGCCTGCCTTGACGCGCAGCGAGTACTGGTGGAAAACATGAGAGCCAAAACTTGGACGGGCAGGCAGGACGATTTGCTCGACATGAGACAGCAAATGGTCATATCGATCGGCCGCCGCTTGCCGCCGTTGCGTGTATTCATCCAGCCGCTTCAGCTTCACGTTCAGAATCGCCGCCTGAAGCGTATCGAGCCGGCTGTTGACGCCGACGATCTCGTTATAGTACTTCCGCCGCGAGCCATGATTCGAAATCATCCGAACGCGCTCGGCGAGTTTGTCGTCGTTCGTTAAAACCGCACCTGCATCCCCATAAGCCCCGAGGTTTTTCGAGGGGAAGAAGGAGACACAACCGATGTCGCCGATGTATCCTGTTCGCGCTTTTTTATAAGTCGCGCCCACGGCTTGCGCATTGTCTTCGATGACGACCAGATCATGTTTGCGCGCGATGTCAAGCAGCGGATCCATGTCGACGGAAGCTCCGAATACATGTACCGGAACGATGGCGCGGGTACGAGGCGTGACGGCGCCGGTAATACGCTCCGGATCGATGTTGAACGAGACCGGATCGATGTCGACGAAAACCGGCGTCGCGCCGAGTAGGGCCGCGGCTTCGGCCGTGGCGATGAACGTGAACGGTGTGGTGATGACCTCATCACCCGGCCCGATGTCTGCGGCCATCATCGCGAGTTGAAGGGCGTCGGTCCCGTTCGCTACTCCGATGCAGTGTTCACCTCCGAGATATTCGGCGAGTGCCCGTTCGAGATCAGAGACGGCCTTACCGCGGATGAAGTCAGTCGCATTCAGAACATCCTGAATGGCATCGTCAATCTCCTGCTTTATTTCCAGATACTGGCCGTGCAGATCGACCATCTGGATAGGCTCATTCATTGATTATCGAGTAGTTGTTCTTCAGGAACGCGCCGTATCGGCCGCGCCGGCACTCCTGCGACAATCCGCTGGGCGGGAGCATCCCGCGTGACGACGGCACCTGCAGCGACGAGTGCGTCTTCTTCTATAGTGACGTTCGGTAAGATGACTGCCCCGGCACCGATCCTGCCGCCCCGAGCCACGTGAACGCCTCCAAAGTTATCGAATCGCTCCTGCGTGCGTCCCACGAAGTTGTCGTTGCTTGTCACCACACCCGGTGCGATGAATACGTCATCTGCGACAACGGAATAAGCGGTGATGTAGGCATTCGTCTCGATTTTGCACCGGCGTCCGACCGTGCATTTGTTCTCAATCGCTACACCGCGGCCTACGATAGTGCCCTCGCCAATGGACACGTCCTCCCTTACCGTCGCGAGATCTGCAATCAGCACATTATCGTCTACAGAGCAGCCGGCGTAGATGACGACGCCGGTCCCGATGATCACTCCGGAGCCTATGAGAGCCGGTTGCAGCGAATCTGCCTTCGTAACGGCGCTCCGCGCTGCACGCATCGGCTGCTTCCC
>CBFGYX010000046.1:0-9600 GCA_965653075.1 uncultured bacterium | reverse complement strand
AACGGGTGCGAGGCCTTGCCACGCCCGGAGCAATTGGACCCCACCGTCGAAGCGCGGCGGCGGCTTACCTGAAGCCTGAATCCCACAAAAAAACCGGACCGCCATTGACGATCCGGTTGGTGCGGAGAGGGAGGGATTCGAACCCTCGATACGGGGTTACCGTATACTCCCTTAGCAGGGGAGCGCCTTCAGCCACTCGGCCACCTCTCCGTATCCTGCGATGGAGCCGCGCAATATATTCCGGCTTCTTTCGACCTGCAAGCTCAACGCGGTTAGAGGAAACGGTGTTCGACGTTCGTTCTTTCTTCTACGAAGCCTCAAGCGCATTCGCCCCACTGGTGATCTCGATGATCTCCGTAGTAATTGCCGACTGACGAGCGCGGTTGTACTTGAGCGTGAGGTCCCGCAGAAGCTCCTGCGCATTCGACGTAGCGTTGTCCATCGCAACCATCCTTGCGCCCTGCTCGGCGGCGTTGCTCTCGAGTAGCGCGCGCCAGATCAACAGGTTGAGGTACCGAGGTACAAGCGCCTCGAGGATAGCGTCCGGCCCGGGCTCGAAGATATACTCGAACGAGCCGTCTCTGACTTCTCCGAGCGCCTCGAAGTGCTCCTCCATGACGGGCGTCATGAATGAGGTGTCGGGTATAGGCAGGAACGGCTCGGCGATGCGGTTCTGCGAGATCGTATTTTTGAACTCGTTATAGACCACCTTGACCTCGTCCCATCGTTCTTCTTCGAAGCCTTGAACCGCTATCGCGGCTGCATCGGCGGCGACGTCGAACGTCAGGTTGTCGAACACGCCGATGAACGACTTGATGATGTTATAACCACGTTTAGCGAAATGCTCAAAGCCTTTTCGTCCGATGCACAGTAGATCGAGCGTTCCGTTGGCGCGATGTTCGGCGTAGTAGTTCTCGATCTCCTGCTCGGCGCGCTTGATGGCGTTCGAGTTGAATGCACCGGCGAGCCCGCGATCGGCCGTGATAACGATGAGCAGCGCCGACTTGACTTCATCGCGCTCAACGAAGTAAGGATGCACGTCGTCCGATGCCGAGTGCGCTCTCAGGCGGGTAATGAGCTCTTTCAGGGTGTACGCATACGGCCGCGCCTTGAAGATGCGCTCCTGCGAGCGGCGCAACCTGGCTGCGGCCACCATTTTCATGGCACGCGTCAGATGCTGCGTATTCCTGACCGAATTAATCCGGCTACGTATGTCGCGAAGGCTGGCCATGGAGACAGGTTCCGTTGGCGCGATGTTCGGCGTAGTAGTTCTCGATCTCCTGCTCGGCGCGCTTGATGGCGTTCGAGTTGAATGCACCGGCGAGCCCGCGATCGGCCGTGATAACGATGAGCAGCGCCGACTTGACTTCATCGCGCTCAACGAAGTAAGGATGCACGTCGTCCGATGCCGAGTGCGCTCTCAGGCGGGTAATGAGCTCTTTCAGGGTGTACGCATACGGCCGCGCCTTGAAGATGCGCTCCTGCGAGCGGCGCAACCTGGCTGCGGCCACCATTTTCATGGCACGCGTCAGATGCTGCGTATTCCTGACCGAATTAATCCGGCTACGTATGTCGCGAAGGCTGGCCATGGAGACAGCTCGTACTCAAACAAGTGATGTATGTCAGGCGACGAATGCTTCGGATAGTTCCTTAGCGACCTTCTCGAACGTTTCCTTCGTTTCGTCCGGCAGCTGCCCCGTCTGCATGATGCCCTGCATTACGTCAGCATGCTGCAGATCCAGGCGTTCGATAAACGCGGCTTCGAATTCGCGAATTCGATTAACCGGAATCCGGTCGAGCAGTCCTTTTGTGGCCACATAGATGATGGCTACTTGCTCGGAAACACGCTTCGGCTCGTACTCGCCCTGCTTCAGGATCTCGACGAGGCGTTCGCCGCGCCGAAGCTGGTTCTGCGTCGCGGGGTCGAGATCGGAGCCGAACTTCGAGAACGCCTCCAACTCGCGGTACTGCGCAAGGTCGAGACGCAGCGTACCAGACACAGATCGCATCGCCTTGACCTGCGCGCTGCCACCCACACGTGAAACCGAGATACCCACGTTAATGGCGGGCCGTACGCCGGCGTTGAACAGGTCGGCTTCGAGGTAAATCTGACCGTCAGTAATCGAAATTACGTTGGTCGGGATGTACGCGGAAACGTCGCCCGCCTGCGTTTCAATGACCGGCAGCGCCGTCAGTGAACCGCCACCCTTGACCTGACCGCGGAGCGATTCCGGGAGATCGTTCATCTTGCGAGCGACCTCGTCGTTCGCGTTGATCTTAGCGGCGCGCTCGAGCAAGCGGCTGTGCAGATAGAAGACGTCGCCGGGATAGGCTTCGCGGCCCGGAGGGCGACGCAGCAGCAACGACACCTCGCGATACGAGACGGCCTGCTTCGAAAGGTCGTCGTAAATCACCAGCGCGTGGCGGCCGGTATCGCGGAAGTACTCGCCGACGCACGCGCCTGCAAACGGTGCGATGTAGCGCATCGGTGCAGGTGCGGAGGCAGGCGCATTGACGATCAACGTGTACTCCATTGCGCCTGCATCCTCGAGCGCACGCCGAACCTGCGCAACCGTGGAGGCTTTCTGGCCGATGGCCACATAAATACAGTAGACCGGCTTGTCGGTCTCGTGCGTCGTCTTCTGGTTGATGATCGTATCAATCAGGACGGCCGTCTTGCCCGTCTGCCGGTCGCCGATGACAAGTTCACGCTGGCCACGGCCAATCGGGATCATCGAGTCGATTGCCTTGATACCCGTCTGTAGCGGTTCGGTCACCGGCTCACGGTAAATCACGCCCGGTGCTTTACGCTCGAGTGGGATGTCATAGGTGGTGCCTCCAATGGGGCCGCCGCCGTCGACAGGATTGCCGAGCGGGTCGATTACGCGGCCGAGCATCCCTTCGGTCACGGCAATCGAGGCAATGCGCTTCGTCCGACGGACTTCGTCGCCCTCTTTTACGTGGGAGACCTCGCCGAAGAGCACGGCACCTACGTTGTCTTCCTCAAGGTTAAGGACCATGCCGGTCACGCCGCTCGATGGAAACTCGAGCAGTTCGCCTGCCTGCACTTGCGTCAGGCCGTAAATACGGGCGATACCGTCTCCGACCTGGAGCACGGTGCCGACTTCATACACATCCGTATCCGCTTCGAATCCGCCGAGCTCCCGCTTCAAAACGGATGTCACTTCATCAGGTCGAATCGCCGTTGCCATATCTATCTGTCCGGTTCTGCCTGTCCCGCTAAGAGATCAGGTAAATCAATTCGTAGTAATCGAGCCGTGCACAAGCTGCGATTTGAGCGACGCCAGCTTATTCCGCACGCTTCCGTCGTAGACAGTGTCGCCGAGTTGGATAACCGCACCGCCGATAAGTTCGGGATCGATCTCGACACGAAGTCGGACGGACTTCCCGGTGCGGCGCGAGAGTGCGTTGGAAATCGCCTCCCGCTCACTCTCCGTCGGCTCGGCCGGCAGCCGAACCATGGCCTCGACGATCCCCAGCTCGGCATCCCTCATCTCGCGATAGACGCGCACGATGTCGACAAAAACGCGCTCGCGCTGCTTGCGGATCAACAGGTCGACGAACGACAACATCGTCGGCGACACACGTTCCTCGAACAGTGCTTTAACGACGTTTTGCTTTTTTTCGCGCGAGATGATCGGACTCTCGAAGAGACGCGTTAAATCACGCGATGCGTCGAACGACGTCTCCAGAAAGTCGATGTCGTCATCGAGTCGATCGAGAATGCCCTGCTGAGCGGCCACCTCGTGCAGCGACCGTGCGTACCGTCTTGCAACGCCGAGCTGGTTCATAAGAGTACGGGCACTGACTGTCAGTTATTGGGAAGCTCGTCGAGGAAGTCTCCCACGAGTTTCCGCTGCTTCTGCGCATCCAACTGTTCGCGCAGGATCTTCTCCGCAGCGGCGATGGCCAGTTCGGCCACTTCAGCGCGAATCTCATTGAGCGCGCCCTGCTTCTCACGCTCGATTTCCTCACGAGCCTGCTCCTGCATGGCTTTAACACTTGCCCGCGTCTTCTCAATCTCCTCCTGACGCAATTGATCGGCACTATCTCTGGCCTGCCGCAGGATGCGCTGGGCTTCCTGCTCAGCCTCGCGGCGCGCAATCTCGTTGTCAGACTGGATTTTACGGGCGTCTGCCAGTGCCTGTTCGGCACGTTTGATCGACTCATCGATCGTCGTCTCGCGTGTCTCGAGCCCGCGTGTGATGGGGCCCCAGGCGAATTTCCACAGGATGCCGAGCACCGTCAGAAACACGACCAACGTCCAGAAGACGATGCCCGCATTCGGCTGCAGCAACGATGGCGTCGGCGTTTCAATCGCCAGCGGCAGAAATGTATTAAGCAGAGTCATGCCTCAGGAAGCTTGTACCGATGGAAGCGATTGGTCGGCACGAAAAACGCGACATCGGAGCCGACCACCGCAGGGGCAGCCGGCTCGACGGCGTCAATCAGGCGGCAAAAATGAGAACCAGCGCCACAACCTCCGCGATAATCGCAACACCCTCGATAAGGGCCGCTGCAATAATCATCGTCGTACGGATGTCGTTAGCGGCTTCCGGCTGCCGCGCCGTACCCTCAAGAGCAGCACTGGCGAGGCGGCCGATGCCCCATCCGGCGGCGATAACAGCTCCGAAGATGCCGATACCGGCGGAGAGGTACGCAATTGCTACAGGATCCATTGTTCCGAGTGTGTTTAGATGTACAAAGTGGTAGTTGAGTTAAACATCATCAGGCCGCCGGCTGCGGCTTCATCACGACGTCTTCAATCGTAGCAGCCTCGGTCGGCACGTAGTCGCGCGCCTGGTCGAGTGAGCCGCCACTATAGCCCTTGGCGGGGACGTCTTCGTAGTGATCCTCGTCATGTTCCTCAATAGCGAGGCCAATAAACAGCGAGGAGAGCATCGTGAAGACGTAGGCCTGAATCAGGCTCACCGCGATCTTCAGGATGAAGATGAAGATGGTTACCGGTACGCTCACGAAAAGCGCCATCCCCCACCCGACCCCGGCGCCGAACTGCGCGGTAAAAATGAAGGCAAGGCCGAGGATGCTCAAGATAACCAGGTGCCCCGACACCATGTTACCGAACAGACGGAAAGCCAGTGCAAACGGCTTCGTGAACAGGCCAAGTACCTCAACCGGGATGAGAATAAACTTGACCGCCGTCGGTACGCCGGGAGGCCAGAAGATGTGCTTCCAGTATTCCTTCGTCCCGGAGAACTGGGTAAAGAAAAAGGTGACGATCGCCAGCGATGCCGTCACCATTATGTTAGATGTCGCGGTTACGCCCCACGGGAACAGACCGAGCAGGTTTCCAATGAGAATAAACAGGAAGACCGTCAGCAAATAAGGGAGAATGCTCCGATAACGGGCACCGATCGTCGGCTTTGCGACCTCATCCCGAATGAAGATGACGATCACTTCCATCAGATTCTGGAACGTGCCACGAGGCGCCGTCTCCACACCGTGCTTCCTATAACGTGAGGCGTAGGCCAGTACCAGTAGCGTCAGCAGAACTGCCGTGATGAAGACGAACATGAGCTGACGGGTGAAGGAGAGGTCAATGATGACACTCCCTTCCACAGGAACGACGGGGAAATAGTAATGCTTACCTGTGCTCAACGTCTCGGCCAGGTCCGCCTCAACCATGACGTTGCCTGCCGCGTCGCCGAGCGTGTAGCGTCCCGAGTCCAAAGCCGCTCGGGTCGACGGAAACACATCAAAACGCACTCCGTCTGCACCGCGCGCAATGAACATGCGGGGCAATTCGACTCTACCCAGCGGCGAAAAATCGAGGTAGTAACCATCAGCCGAGTGCCCGATGGCGTCCGGATCGCCCGGGCGGCCTTCCTCAGCCAGTGCCGGCGATGCCACGAACAACAGCACAAACCCGATCAGTACGGCCGGTATACGAGAATGTGATACGTGGTGCACTCTGCGCATTCGTGATGTGACTAAAAACTGCACGACCGTCGCTTTTCGGGGATGAGCTAATTAGCCCGCGCATGCTTCATCAGACTCATGACTTCGAGCACGATGAAAACGATGATGAAGGGAATAAGAACGCCAAGGAAGACCAGTGCATTTATATCCATAAGTGCAACGACCAACCCGACGGCAAGCAATAACCCCACCATGCGAACAAGTATTCCACCAAGGAATATATTCATCGAACGCTGACCTTCGGCCCGAAGCGCTCGTCGCAGGACGGCAAACATTGACCCGCCATACGAGAGCCCTATCGCAACCGCCATCAACACAGCTAAAAGCGTCGCCTGACTCATTCCCAAAACGTCAGCAGCAGTTGCACTTACCCCTCTTTTGGCGAAGACAGGAAAACTACTGTGCAGCTTCTGAAGTCCACGCCGAGAGGTAATGAATTATGAATGAATGGGCGGGCGTTATTCGCGCGGCCTTTCGGAGGCCCGGCCGGCTTCACCGGCGATGCGGAAAAGCTGCGCGAAAAGGGATACAAGACCAAGGAGAGCGCCGCCTATGGTAAACCATGGAAGCGAACCTATCCATCGGTCGAGAAAGTAGCCGCCGATCGTAAAGGCTAACAACGTGAATGCGAGCTGCACCCCGAGGGTGAGGTAAGGCCCCGCATCTCTCAACCCCTGTCTCCAGTCACTTCCCGGCGGCATCAGTTAATGGCGCCTCATCGCCTTCTGCAGCGTTTCGCGAACCGTCGCCCAAGGCTTTAGTGGCGGCTTCGAGTCCGCCCATCGTGCAGGAGCCGTTGTAGATCGCCCCCTCTTCAATAATAAGCCGCCCGGTATAGAGATCTCCGTTGATACGCGCCGGACTCTTCAGGATGAGCCGCGCTTCAACGTGTACGTCGCCGTCTACGCGCCCTGCGATATCCGCATTCTTGGCATTAACCGTTCCCTCGACGAAGCCCTCCTGGGCGATAACGACCTTGCCGTGCGCGTGGACCGATCCACGCACCTCGCCTCGAACATGGATGTCGCCCGGCGCCGTCAACGCCCCTTCCAGTACCGCTCCCTCACCAACCATATTGATGAGTTCAGCGCCGAGTGCCTGCTTCGACATATCACGACCTGTGGTTTTCTGCTTGAATACAGCCATCTTTTCTGCTACTCGGTAACGAAGTATAGGCGGGGATCTTGCGCCAGACCGTTGTGCCAGAACTCGAAGTGCAGGTGAGGCCCTGTTGTCATCTCACCCGAATTACCGCTCTCCGCGATGGCTTCTCGTGCACGCACACGTTCACCCGTTCGTTTCAGGAGCCGGCGATTATGCTTATATATCGAGACGTAGCCGTCGCTGTGCTGAATCGCGATCGTGTATCCGCCTTCGTGGCTCCAGTCTGCAAATATTACATAGCCATTCCCTACGGAGCGAACGGTCGACCCCTCCTCAGCGGCAAAATCGACGCCGAAGTGCCCGGCTCTGGCGTCGAACCCGCGCGTCAGGAACCCAGAGACGGGGGGCAAGACCGGCAACTGCAGATTCGTTATCGAACGCTCATCGATTGCCGCCCCATACGGCGCCGCCGCGGGTAACGAAGAGAAACGCCAATAAGAAAGTGCAGGCTGCTCATGATCGCTCCAGTCCGCCGACCGGCTTTCCGACGCCACTTCATCCACGTCGGTCCTTACCGGCTGACTATCCACCTGCTGCCCGGTCGTCATGGTCACTGAATCCACAGAGCCGATCATGACTTGCCTGAGATGAGACAGGTACTGCTGCTGAACCTCGAGCGAGTCCTGCATGGCTTGCAATCGCAGTAAACTCACGCGTACCTCCCTGGCTGTCTCCGACGAATCCACGCCGGGAATCATGCTTCTCAACGGCGTAAACCCGAGCAGCAGGACCAGCAGCACTACGCCTAATACAACGACCCCGAAGAGCACACCTCCAACGTCGGCCGGACGCACCTGATGTCGTCGCGGCGGCTGCAGCTCGTCTTCATCAAAAATGATCAAGGTTCGAGATTGCCGTGCCTCATGAAAGAAGTCGATCAGAAAACGCCACATAATGGTCTAACAGCCTCCAATGCACCCACTACGGCATTTGCGCGGGACTATAAAGCGCCTTGGACGCGCTCCCTCCGGCTCGGATTCAATTACGACGAAGATGCTTGAACCCCTCGGCCCGGGCGGCGTATATTGCCCGACTTGCTGGATAGGCGCCCGTGCGCCTTAAAGCCGAGGGCAGATCACAAAATTAAGCAGATAAAGGAAACATGCCGCAACATAAGTCCGCCGCGAAGCGGGTGCGCCAGAATACGAAGCGTCGCGCTCAGAACAGGTTTCACCGCAGCCGGGTACGCACGATGATGAAGCGTCTCCGGGAGACGGAGAATCAGGCGGAAGCAACAGAATTACTCAATCGCACGAAGGCCTATCTCGACCGCCTTGCCACTAAGGGCATTATTCACGCCAATAAAGCCGCTAATTATAAGAGCACGCTCGAGAAGCAGGTTAAGAGCCTCGGCGAATAACCGTAAATCTGCCTTTGGTTTTCAAAGCCTTCTGCCTTTTTCGGCAGAGGGCTTTTTTTATTCCCCTATCTGACTGTTGAACAATCATTCGCTCAGGCCAAAGAACAAATCGAACAGATCAAGCCTGCCCAAGACTTGATGTGGGGGTGTATGACACGAGCCGCAGGCGACTGACGAGCGCAGCGAGCAGCAGGAGCGACTGAGTCGTACTACCGCACGCCGCAGAGCTTGCCCCGGACGTGATCCGACAACATAGAACGCAGAGCTGATCGATTTTTCAACGGCTTGCTATGTGTTCAACACGTGTGCACCCGGTAGCCATTGCCTCGGCAACGCTCGCACCAATTGTCGGTCCAAGATCTCTCCCAAAAATTTTGTGTCGTCTTCATCGATCTCGGCCACATACTTGAGCACATATTCTAACATCGTTCAACGCAGGTAATAAACCTGTTATAGGCCTATTTGGATGACGGCATAGGCGCAGCCCCACACGTATTTTCGCCCGGCTCATGCTTTTGCTGGGGAAACAGGAGCTGCGACGCCATGGAGATCGAAATCCGGTCCGAAGTAGAAATAGACCGCAAATCGCATATGTGCACGATTTGCACCTATTGCTTTAGCTCGGTTACGTCTGCATATTGCGTCACAATTACGCAACATCACTTGAGGTCCTATTTCTTAGCACCCCTATCGGAAACAAATAGGTTTTCTTAAGCAATAAGCTGACGCCGTCGCAACCGAGCGGCGGGAAGTTCTTTATGAGAACCGTATCGTTCACCAATCCGACACTCCCATTAAGCACATACAAGGAGGTAGACACGTAATGAAACATCGATTACTGACGCCGTTAATGGCCATTGTGCTGGCACTGTTCGTCGTGGACAGCGCCAACGCACAGCTCCGGGCCGACGGTACATGGTACCTGCAGGCTCGAGTTGGACTTGGCACATATGCCGGCGACCATGACGGCAACCCCGACGACGACATCCAGCAGTTCCTTGAGGACGGCGGCCTGTCCGTTGGTGGTGAGTTCGGCTATGCCACGCGGTTCGGCAACGGCCCGCTCGGCGGTTCGCTCGGCCGCCGGGAATCCACCGGCAAAGGCGTCGCCTACC
>CBFGYX010000045.1:0-9672 GCA_965653075.1 uncultured bacterium | reverse complement strand
ATGGTTAGCTCTTCCACGGTCGAACGAGTATTACCGAATTTACAGACCCGCGAACAGATCCCGGAGCACATTGCCGTCCATGATGATGGCAATGTGCTCCGGGATCTGCCCGCGAGTGCGAAGAGCCTCCTGAGCCTCGGCGTCCGCCAGGCTCTGTTCCTTTCCGGTGATGGTTAGCTCTTCCACGGTCGAACGAGTATTACCGAATTTACAGACCCGCGAACTTACGACGGCTTCGTCCGAACGGCAACGTACGGCTGCCTCTCGCACCCGACAGTCGACGTTCTTAACGCATTATCTCGATGAGGGATGCACGCGAATTTCGATGCGGATTAAAGCCGCAGCAGATCGTTGAAGATGACAAAGGTCATGAACACCAACAGCACGATCATCCCCACCTGCTGCATCACCATCCGCACACGGAGCGACGGCTCGCGACGCGTGATCCCCTCATAGATCAGAAACATGAGGTGGCCGCCGTCGAGCGCGGGGATGGGCAGGATGTTCATGATGGCAAGCGTGATGGAGAGCATCGCTACGATCTTCCAGAAGAAGAAAGCACCGGCCTCAGCGGCTTGTTTGGTGACCTGCGCAATCGCGATGGGGCCGCCGACGTTCTCGCGAAAATTCTCGCGTCCACTGAAAACACGCCCGAGGCTGGTCACGATCACGCGGGTGGTTACCCACGTTTCTGTGGCACCTGCGGAGACGGCTTCGATCGGACCATAGTTGAGTGTGCGGATGCCGAACTCCTCCCACAGCATATTCGTCGCCGGGAGGCCGACGCCCAGCAAGTAGCGATCGTCCATCTCGCGCGGCGTCACCGTCGCCACGACCGGCTCGCCCGTGCGTGGGGCAATCAGCGCGCCCTCCGGTGCTTTAATGAAAGCAACCTCAACGGGACGGCCTTCATTCTCTTGCATGAAGTCCGTCACCTCGGCCCAGAACTGCACTGGCCGGCCGTTCATGCCCACGATCCGGTCGCCCGGCTCGATGCCGGCTTCCAGCGCCGGCGAATTGCGCGTGAGCGATCCAACCAGACTCGGATGCGCCGATATCCCAAACCCACCGGCGCGGTTAAGCTGAGTCATGATGTCGCTAGGTCCTGAAAACGTGAGCGTGTCGCTGCCACGCTCGACCGTAATCGTCATCGGATCCGACATCATGTGCTCGACGCTCATCAAGTCGTCGTGCCGCTCGAGCGTCTGCCCGCTCACGGCGATCACACGGTCGCCGGTGCGCATCCCCATGTCATGCGCGATCGAGCCGTCTGAGACATACACAGCCTGGATGTTCTCCGCCGGGATGTACTCATCTCCGTATGCCATCTTCAGCCCCGCGTAGATGGCAAAAGCGAGGATCATATTAAAGATGACGCCCGCCACGATTACGACGACGCGCTGCCAGACGGGTTTGGCGCGAAACTCCCACGGCTGCGGCTCCGACGCCTCAAACTCGGCGTCCATGCTCTCGTCGACCATACCGGCAATCTTGACGTAGCCGCCCAGCGGCGTGGCGCCGATCATGTACTCGGTCTCACCGATCTTGCGGCCGATTACCTTGGGCGGAAAGCCGACGGAGAACCGTTCGACCCGCATCTTGAACAGCTTGGCAAACAGGAAATGCCCTAACTCGTGGACGAACACGAGGATGGTAATCGCCAGCAGGACCCAAAAAATGTACGACAGTATCTCCAACACTAACGGGCGGTATAAATGAGGGAAAGCGGAGGATTATGATCGTTCCCGCTGAACCGCGCTTTCAATCAGCGACGGGAGTATGGGTTCCTATGTTTGCGGCGCGCTCGCGGACGTACCGCCGGGCGCTCTGGTCGGCCTCGACCAGCGCCTCGATCGACAGCGATTCTGACGTCGCGTCAACGCGTACCGTGGCCGTCAGACATCGATCGATCAGTTCAGGGATGTCGATGAACCTGATCTCCTCCTGCAAGAATAAAGCCACAGCCTCTTCGTTCGCTGCGTTCAGTACCGCCGGCGCAGTGCCTCCACGGCGGAGCGCTTCGTATGCAAGGCCAAGACTGGGAAACCGCTCGGAATCCGGCGCTTCGAATTCGAGCGCGCTTGTCGTGGCCCAGTCAATGCGTGGATGCGGCGCCGGCCAACGATCGGGGAAGGTCAGCGCATATTGAATCGGCACCTTCATGTCGGGCACGCCGAGCTGCGCCTTGGTCGATCCGTCGCTGAACGAAACCATCGAGTGGATGATGGATTGAGGGTGTACCAGCACGCGGATACGATCGGCGGGTATCCCAAAGAGCCAGTGCGCTTCGATGACTTCGAGGCCTTTGTTCATCATCGATGCCGAGTCGACGGTGATCTTCGCTCCCATAGACCAGTTCGGGTGATCGAGCGCTTCCTTGAGCGTGATGTCGGCAAAGGTAGACGCGGGTCGTGTACGGAAGGGCCCACCGGAGGCCGTCAGTATGAGCTCTTCGATCTGCTGCCCATCCTCTCCCACCAGGCATTGAAAAATCGCCGAGTGTTCTGAGTCGACGGGCAAGATGACCCCGCCGTTACGCTCGAGCGTCCGGGTAACAAGCTCGCCCGCCACGACGAGCGTTTCCTTGTTCGCGAGGGCGACGCGCTTACCGGCGTCCAAAGCCGCCAGAACGGCGGGCAGCCCGGCAAATCCGACTACAGACGCGACCACGGTGTCGACCTCGTCATCAGCGGCGACTTTGCACATCCCCTCTTCCCCCACCAATACCTCGACTGGGAGATCGCCGATGAGGTCGACAAGGTGCCGGCGGCAGGCTTCGTCGCCAATCACGGCAACGCGGGGCATGAACTCGCGTATCTGCTCGGCCAGCTTCTCCACGTTTGACATCGCCGTGAGCGCATCAACCTTCAGCCTGTCGGGATACAGCCGAACAACGTCGAGCGTTTGCGTGCCGATCGAGCCGGTCGAACCGAGTATGCACACACGTTGGGCGGGAGATCCATCCACCCGTGTCTGCGCCTTATTCAGCGCGTTTCGCCACATTCGAAATCAGTTTTGCAATACATCGTCTGGCCGGAGCCGAGAAACTTACGACGGCTCGTCTCAATTACACATGTCTGCCGCCGTTGATCTTCGCTTCCTCACAATCGCTGTCCCCCGAATGCGCGCCTCCGTCTTCGTCATTTGCACGTTGTTCTGCCTGACGGGCGTGGCATTCGGCCAGAGTGACGGGGAGCGTCTGGCCCGTTTTCAGATGGCGGAGTCGTACCTCCGGGCAGGTCAGATCGACCGGGCGATCCCCCTGCTCGAGGGCGTCTACGCGGAGGAGCCGTCTTCGTTCATCTACTTCGACCGGTTAAAGCAGGCGTACGAAGACGCGAAACGGTACGAGGAGGCGGTTGCCCTGATCGAGCGTCACGAGGCAGGCGCGCCTTCGCCGCCTCTTCGTGCGGAGAAGGCGCGGATGATATTTCTCAGCGGCGACGACGCGGGCGCGTATGAAGTGTGGGAGGAAGCCGTTGATCTCGCGCCGGAATCGCGCGGAACGTATGTAGCCGTTTACCGATCGCTCGTCGATGCACGATTGCTCGACCGAGCCATAGATGTACTTACGCGCGCTCGCGGTGTGCTGGGCGATGACGCATTCCGGAATGACCTCGGCATGCTATATATGGCAACCGGCCGCTACGAGGACGGTATCCGCGAGCAGCTGGCGATGCTCCGTGAGGACGAGCGCCGGATGAACAGCATCATCGGCACGTTGTCCCGCTATAGTGAGCAGCCCGAAGCGCTGGCGGCGGCGACTCGTGTGACGGAGGAAGCCGTCCGCGAAGATCCGCTGGTGCGAGGCTTTAGAGAATTGCTGTCGTGGCTCTACCTGGAGACGGGGAACTACCACGGCGCTTTGAATGAAAGCCGCGCCATCGACAGGCTCGAGCGGCAGGAAGGCCGGGTCCTGCTGGGCTTTGCTCAGCGCGCGGTGAATGCGTCGGCGTTTGAGGCGGCCGCCGAAGCCTACGAAGACGTGATCGACCGCTATGGCCAGACGTCGATCATGCCTCACGCATTGCTCGGCCGGGCCACACTTCATGAACGCTGGGCCCAGGCGCTGGAGGAACAGGCCGCGCCCACCGAAGAAATATCGACGCACATCGACCGCGCGCTCGACGCATACCGGATGCTCGCCGAGCGCTTTCCGTCGCACCCTTCGTATCCGCAAGTCCGCCACGCCCAGGGTCGGCTTCTGCTGGATGGCGTCGGCGATCTCGACGCAGCGGCGCAGGCTTTTCGCGACGTCATCAACCGTTTCCCACGCTCGTCCGAAGCCGGCGAGGCTGAGTTTCAACTGGCGCGCATTGCGACGCTAAGGGGCAACCTCGAGGATGCACGCATCGGCTTCTCGCGCATCGTCGACGAGCACCGAATTGGTGATCTGGCCGAACGTGCGCGGATGGAAGTGGCCCGCGTGCATTTCTTCCGGAGCGAGTTCGAAGCCGCTCGTGCCATGCTCGACGTGCTGGATGTGAACACGTCGACCGACGTCGCCAACGATGCGCTTGAGCTCAAGGTTGTCATCCTGGAGAACCGAGGGCCCGACTCGTTGAACACGGCGCTGTCGCGATTTGCTTCGGCCTCGTTGCTTGCCGAACAGGGCCGACATCAAGACGCGCTTGGCGATCTGGATGACCTGCTGAACAAGTTTGGAAGGCATGGCATCGCCGACGAGGCGCGTTTCCTGCGCGCCCGATCGCTGGCTGAACTCGGATTATCGGTCGATGCGGCGGAAGCCTTCGTGGAAGTCGCCGCCTACCATCCCAATAGCCATCTGGCCGACCGGGCGTTGTTTGAGGCGTCGATCCTGCAGTACCGCCGCTTGAACGATCCTGCCTCCGCCGCACAGACACTCACGCGCCTGCTGACCGAGTACCCGGGATCCATGTTCATACAGCAAGCAAGGTCGCTCCTTCGCGACGTGCGTGACGACTCAAGAAGTGATTCAATATGATGAGGAGTAGTTTTGGGGGATGGATCGCACAGACCAGGCGAATCCGGCTTCTGGTTCTGATATCGCTGGTCGCTCTGAACGCGTCGATTCCGTTGGATGCTCGTGCACAGGATGTGCTGATCCCGATGGATGAGCGCCAGGCCGATCATCTCAAGGCATACGGCGCCGCCTACTGGGCGGTGGCGCAGGGTTACACCGTCGACTGGCTGCTCAATTATCGCGGCGGCGCTTTCCTGACCCAGGCTTCGGACGAGCTCCGGCAGGAGCTGGCGATCCGCGGCGTGTCATTTGAGAACATTGATGCGGGTCGGTCGGCCACGATAGTTGCGGAGGTGGAAAGTGAGAGCAGCAACACAGCGGTTGTCCGACTTGAAACGGCGCCGAAGATTGCCGTATACGCGCCCGACCAGACGTTGCCGTGGGATGATGCCGTGCTCCTCGCACTGACGTACGCCGAAGTCGAGTACGACATGATTTACGACGACGACGTAATGGGCGGCCGCCTTGGAGATTACGACTGGGTTCACTTGCACCACGAGGACTTCACCGGGCAATACGGCAAGTTCATTCAGTACCAGAACATGCCGTGGTACATCGAGCAGCAGCGTGAGGCCGAGGCTGCGGCGCGGGCGTATGGTTTTCGCAAAGTGAGCGACCTCAAGCTCGCCGTCGCCGAGACGATCGCCGATTATGTGGAGGGGGGCGGCTTCCTCTTTGCCATGTGCTCAGGGACTGAGACGCTCGACATCGCCCTCGCCGCTCACGATACCGACATCGTGCCGGCCGAGTACGACGGCGACTCCGTCGATCCCGACGCGGCATCGAGGCTCGATTTCAGCCGGACCTTCGCCTTCCACAACTTCACGCCCGTCCTCAATCCGCACGAGTACGCACATTCCGACATCGATGCCGGCCTCCCTCCCGAGTCCATCCGAAACCCGCTGCTCGACCATTTTACGCTCTTTGAGTTCAGCGCCAAGTGGGATCCAGTGCCAACGATGCTGACGCAAAACCACGTCTCGACGATCAAGGGATTCGTGGGGCAGACGACGTCGTTCAGACGGGATGTCGTAAAGCCCAGCGTCGTCATCATGGCGGAGGCGCCGGGCCGCGATGAAATCCGCTATCTCTACGGCACCTACGGCGAAGGTACGTTCGCCTTTTACTCGGGCCACGATCCGGAAGATTACCAGCACTTCGTCGGCGATCCACCGACGGATCTCGAGCTGCACAAGAACTCGCCCGGCTACCGGCTCATCCTCAACAATATTCTATTTCCGGCAGCCAGGAAGAAGGAGCAGAAAACCTGAGTAGAAAGAAATGCCGCCCGGAAATGCGGGGCCGTTGATTGACCTCGAGCCACTCCGGGCGACATCTTCTACCGTTAGCGCTTACCAGACATCCCTGCCGTCTCGAATCCAAGGAAGGCCTCGGTCACGGTCGGCAGATTCTGCTCCACCCACTTCGCCATCGCCTCCTCCTCCGCGAGGATGTTGCGGCACACCTCGGCGATGTATTCCTCTCCCGCCACCTCGGCGGCAGCGATCAGCGCGCGGTAGCTCGCAATTTCGAAATGCTCGAAAGAGTAGCTGCCGATCGCGTTCTTGACGACCTCATCGTCCGACGCCGCGTTCATCAGCGCACCCATGTTCGCGGTGATCTTCCCTCCGAGATCTTTGATGGCCGACGTATCCTCGCCCATCTTGGCCAGGCATTCCTCGAGCCGCTGTGCCTGGCTGCGTGTCTCTTCGATATGCCGATCGATGCGCGCTTTCATGTCAGGATAACTTTCCAGCCGTTCCGACTGCCGCGACAACAAAGACTCGGCCTGCTGCTCCATCCCGTGGGCATCACGTAGCCAGTGAATCAGGTGTTTGCGTGCTTCCATCTCGTTCCCCCTCACACATTGTGTTCGTGTTCTACATGTCGGCAATACAAACGTCGGTACCTGATTGCGGGGTCTGTGCGTCCTGTGACAAAACAGGTAAGCAGTAGTGCCTGTGCTCCGAAGAGCGAGACGGATATCCCGAGTATCCTGGCAGTGGAACTCGGCGGCAGCGGCAGTGCGAGGCCATGATGAGCGTCAGATCAGCGAGTACGACGGCGGGACGGTCGTCCCGTCTCATCCCCAGACTTCATGATCGTTCTCCTGCAAGCGCTTTCAGGTAATGAGGTATTCCCTCACAAGGTGATCCACCTACGTACCGCATTACTCTAACTCAGGGGCGGGTATCATTGGACAAGTCGGACAAGAACTATATAACCGGCGGATCGTCGCGGCGATCGTGCCTCCTAAATACCCTACCTCCATGAAGAACACTGATCATCAGAAAGCCACGCTCGATCGGCCGGCCCGCACCAACGGCTCGCCGAAGCTCGTCGACTTCCCTGACTACGTGACCAATGAGGAGGCGCGACGCTGGATCACCGACATGGTCGAGCTGTGCAAGCCGGACTCTGTTTACTTCTGCGACGGCTCGCAGGAGGAATACGATCGTCTCTGCAACGACCTGGTCGAAGCCGGTACGTTCATCCGTCTCAACGAGGAGAAGCGCCCGAATAGTTACGTGGCGTTCTCCGATCCGTCGGACGTTGCGCGCGTGGAAGACCGCACCTACATCTGCTCGCGCTCCAAGCAGGACGCCGGCCCCACGAACAACTGGATTCATCCGAAGGAGATGAAAGAAACGCTCGTGCCGCTGTTCGACGGTTCGATGCGTGGCCGTACGATGTACGTCATCCCCTTCAGTATGGGCCCGCTCGGCTCGGATATCGCCCACATCGGCATCGAGCTTTCGGACTCCGCCTACGTTGCCACCAACATGCGCATCATGACGCGCATGGGCAAGGCGGTTTGGGATGTCCTCGGCCCCGGCGGCGAGTTCGTCGAGTGCCTGCACTCCGTAGGCGCGCCGCTCGAGGATGGTCAGGAAGACGTTCCGTGGCCGTGCAACCCCGATGTCAAGTATATCTCGCACTTCCCCGAAGATCGCGCCATCTGGTCGTACGGTAGCGGCTACGGCGGCAACGCGCTGCTCGGCAAGAAGTGCTTCGCGCTGCGCATTGCCTCGATCATGGCGCGCGAAGAAGGCTGGCTGGCCGAGCATATGCTCATCATGGGCGCCGAATCGCCCGAAGGCGAGAAGACGTACGTCGCGGCGGCGTTCCCCAGTGCATGCGGCAAGACCAACTTCGCGATGCTCATCCCGCCCGAAGGATTTGAGGGCTGGAAGATCACGACGGTGGGCGATGACATTGCCTGGATCAAGCCGGGTAAAGACGGCAAACTTTACGCGATCAACCCCGAAGCCGGGTTCTTCGGCGTGGCACCAGGAACGAACGTCGACACCAACCCGAACGCGATGGCGTCCATCGAGCGGGATACCATCTTCACCAACGTGGCGCTCACGCCCGACGGCGACGTATGGTGGGAGGGCATGACGAAAGAGGCACCCGAGGGCCTCACCGACTGGCGAGGCAACCCGTGGACGCCCGGCTCAGGCACGCCCGCCGCGCATCCCAATGCGCGCTTCACGGCCCCGGCCGCGCAATGCCCGTCGATTGATCCCGAATGGGAGAATCCGGAAGGTGTGCCGATCTCGGCGTTCATCTTCGGCGGACGCCGCAACAGCACCGTGCCGCTCGTCTACCAGTCGGCCAACTGGAACTTCGGCGTCTACCTGGCGGCAACCATGGGCTCCGAAATGACGGCCGCTGCGTTCGGCAACGTAGGTGAGGTTCGCCGCGATCCGTTCGCTATGCTGCCCTTCGCAGGCTATCACATGGCCGACTACTTCAACCACTGGCTGAATATCGGTCGCTCGCTCAAAAACCCGCCCAGGATCTTCGGCGTCAACTGGTTCCGCAAAGACAAAGACGGCAACTGGCTATGGCCGGGCTTCGGCGACAACATGCGCGTGCTCAAGTGGATCATCGACCGCGTACATGGGCGTGGCTACGGCCTCGAGAGCCCGCTGGGATGGATGCCGCGCTACGAGGATATCGAGTGGACAGGCCTCGAAGATTTCCCGAAAGAGGTCTTCAATCAGCAACTGATGGCCGTCGAACGCGAAGAATGGAAAGCTGAGATTCACGGTCATGCCGAGCTCTTTTCGAAACTCTATGATCGGTTGCCCAAGGAGTTCATCTTCATGAGGGGCCTCATGCTCTCCAGCTTCTGGCGCTCACCAGAGCACTGGGAGATGGATAACGAAGCCTGACTGGTGGTTGGGTGACGATGAACCCGGTTGATGCCTCGCGCGTCGGCCGGGTTTTTCGTTTGTCAGTTTTTAGTTGTCAGTTGTCAGTTCTTAGTTCTTAGTTTTCAGGGGGTGGCGGATTAGCTGAATGTTGACCAATCATTCTCTCGGATCAAAGAACGAATCCAACCGATCAAGCCTGCCCCAGACTTGATCTGGGGCGTGCGACACGAGCCGCAGGACTGATGAGCGCAGCGAGTAGAAGGAACGGCTGAAGCGAACGTTCGACGCCCCACAGTTTGCCCCGGACTGATCCGGGGGAGCCACGACGACGCAGCACTACACGATTTTTCAACGACCTGTTTGCTGACGACGTCTGACGGATAACGATGAGCGATCCGATTTCAGATGCCGATTATGCTCGGCAGGAGACTGACTCAAAACAACCACTACTAAAAACAAACACCCAATAACCAGTAACTAAAAACCAAAAACCAAAAACCAAAA
>CBFGYX010000044.1:0-9677 GCA_965653075.1 uncultured bacterium | reverse complement strand
GCGTGTGAAACCATTAAAAAGCGTGGGCGTGCCGACGTTCGGGCATCCAACGATGGCAACTAAGGGCATTGGAGATGTGGGGTGAAGGCGCGTTATCGGCGGTCCTTCCATTCCAGAAACAGGGCGCGGAACAACATATATGCGGCCTGCGCGGTTTCCGTCGTGAACCAATAATTGACACCCGCGCCGACGGCGGCCCCGATGACGGGAATCGTCTGACCGAGCTTTCGACCGACAAGGTTCTTTGCAATCTCACGCGGCAAATGGCGGTTCTGCTCACGAAAGGTGCCTGAGATACGCCCGCGGTATTCGAGGTCACCGGCGAACGAGGCCGCCGCGACCGACATCTCACGAAGCGCCGCATGCTTGGCATCCCTGCCTGAAGACGCCGCCACGTTATAAATCGAGAGGATAATGGGGCGGTAGGCCGGGCCACGCATGGAAAAACCGTAGGCAGCGCCGATCTGCTGGATGAGCCGAAAGTTGATCGTGAAGAGCAGCGGAAGGTCGGCGGCCATCAAGAAGACACCACCCAGCCCGGTGCCCCCGCCTTCAATCGCAGCCAGGATGGCATTCTGCGCAAAAAGGCTACGTGCAAAGGGATCGAGTTCGTCGAGCGGCTGATCACGCAGGTCCTCGATCCGCTCGACATCAATACCGTGCTTGCGCGCTCGTTCGAGCAGATCGTCGGTGTCGTACGTCCACTCCGATGCGTTATTCAGTACCGACAGAAAGTCCTCCACGGCCCTGCCGGCTTGATCTACCACCTCGGGCGGTGCAACGCGGTCGACAACATAATCGACCGGCTTCATCGCCCAGTTCATGGCCTGCATCAGAATCGAGGACTCGCCCCGCTCCCAGCGCTCGATCTCGCGCCGGACGTCCTTCTCATAGCTGGTTAATCGCATGCAGCTTTAGCGTATGAAGATGAGTCCGAGCGTACCCACCACGAACAGGTAGTACCCAAAATACTGAAGCTTGCCGCGTTTGACGAAGTCGAGTACCACACGGATGGCCCAGACACCTGAAACGTAGGCTACGAGCGCGCCGATAAAAAGTGGCACCCAGTTGGGGGAGGCACCCGAACCCACAATATCGATGACATCCAGAAGGGTGGCACCAAGAATGACGGGAAGCGACATGAGGAAAGAGAAATCGGCAGCCTGCTTGCGATCGACGTTGAGATAGATCGCCGCCATGATCGTTGAGCCCGATCGTGAGATGCCGGGAATCATTGCGGCGCCTTGCGCAAGACCCACTGCCATCGCCTTGATCGGTGATAGAACGCCGTTTGGGTCGGGCCGATAACGAATCATCAAGAGGATGACGCCTGTCACGAGCAGCATCGCGCACACGAAGCGCGGATCGGTGAACTTGGACGCCAGCCAGTCTCCAAAGAACACATAGACGAGGCCCGTCGGGATCATGGAGAGCAGGATGAACGCTGCGAGCCGAACCGACACTTTCAGGTTCTTTTCCGAGGCGTCGCCCGTATAATCATGCTCGATTGTACCGGGCCGGAGTGCTTCGACGATGTACGACGGCGTGGCAAGCGCGCGAATCAGATCGGCCAGGAGCTGAAAGACGCGGCGTCGATAGACCGTCAGGATCGACATCACCGTGCCGAAGTGCACGAAGACCTCGAATGTGATGCCCGGTTCATCAATACCCAGAAAGTACTGCCCGAGCACAAGGTGCCCCGACGACGATACGGGCAAAAACTCCGTTAATCCCTGCACCAGGCCGAGGATCAGTGCCTCCCACCAAGCCATAAAGCTATTTTTTTGAGCCGTGAAAATAATGGAGCGCGCAAGATACACGTGGCGCCGAGGTAGACAAAGTCATCAATTGCTCGACTGAATCGGTTCAGGTTCGACCATGAGCACCTCCTCTCGGTCGACCACGACCGCGCCGGGCAACGCTCCCTTCGGCTTTCTGACGAATTTGCGCTCGGTCAGCATTACCGGGACGAGGTGGCTGCCCCTGGCCTTGCTATACCATGCAGCGAGCGATGCCGCCCGCTCGATAACTTCGCGTGGTACCACCTCATCTCGATTTCGTCGGATGATGACGTGAGAGCCTGCCGTGCCGCGTGCGTGCAACCAGAGGTCGTGCTTGTTGGCGATGCCGAACGTCAGGCGGTCATTGAGGCGGGCATTGCGGCCGATGAGGATGTCATATCCACGAAAGCTGACGAGGCGATAGGGGTTTGCCTCGGGCGACGCTTCACGCTGCGACGCGACGAGTGCCACCACCGCTCGATGACGCTCTTCGGCTGCGCGCAGCTCTTTTAGCGAGGACACGTCCGCGATCTCGTTGAGCGCCGCCTCGAGTTGCTCACGACGGCTCAGCGCCGCGTCGAGCCGTGCCTCGGAGGCCTCACGTGCTCGCCGCGTGGTGCGCGCGCGATCGTAGTATCGCTCCGCGTTCTCAATTACGGACAGCCTTTTGTCGAGCGGGATGTCGACCATCCCGCCATCAAACAAATCGGCTACGGTAACCTGTTCGACGTCAGGCGATGCCTCGGGGCGATGTGCCATCAGCAGGTGCCCGTAGCGCTCGTACAGATCGGCGCGCGAAGGGGAGGACATCTCCTCAAGCATGCGTTCGACACTGCGTGCGGCCGCTTCCGCCTCTCGTCGCAGTCCGCGCAGGAGTGGGCCGTGATCTGCTTCAAACGCCCTGCGCGCGAGTGCAGCGCGAACCGCCATGCGAACGCCTTCCGTGGTGTTGCCGACGGAGCGACCCTCGAACGCCCCGCTGAGGTGCTGTAGTTCGATCAGCGAAAAGTGGCGCACCCACGACTCGTCGTAGTACAGATGAGGAGACGGTGTATCCAGCCGGGCACGTACCATGAGCGCCGACTCGTAGAGGAGTTTAAATGAGGTGGAATCGATTTCGTTGTCCGGATCGATTCCCGCTCGATGGCATACTTCGTGGGCCAGCAAATCATCGAAGAGGGGGACGACACGCCGAATGCGCCGCGCAGTCTTCCCTCGCGCTGCAGTCATCGCCCGCTCAAACTCATCCTGGGACTCAGGAACGTCGCGTGCGGCGACGGCCCGCGGAGCAACTCTCCCAACAAGCGCATTCTCATTGCGGAGGGTACCCGTCACGTTGCCTTCCGCATCCACCACAAGCACGTTCGCACGCGGTCTGTACGGAAGAATCAGAAGCTCTACATCCCCAAAATCAAATCGAACGAGGCGATCTCGCTGGGCGATGTGGAGTCCGATAAGCGTCCGGTCGAAGATCTGCTCAAAGAGTGTGACGACGTTGCGCTTGGGACGGTTATATCCGTCATGCCGGAAGACATACAGCGGGTTTCCCGTTGTACCTACGACGATGGACGCCTCAGATTCGCCCTCGTAGAAGGTGAGCGATACTTCACCTCGATGGTGCGAGAAAGCGTCACCGAGGCGGGACCCGACGAGGTCCTGCCACTCATCGACGAGTGCACGCAGGGTGAAATAATTCGTGATCATCACGGGCGGGACAACGCGCGAGCGCCATCCCTCAGCTTGTTGCCTTCTTGCGTTTAGCGGATTTCCCCGAGCGGCGAGCCGCTTGCGCCCGGCGCTCAGCGAGCACCGACAGCACCCAGATGGCCACCCATGCGCCGGCCGCCCAGTACCAACCGTCGATGAGAAGGAGCAAGACGCTGGCGCCGTAAATCGTATGCAGCAATCCATCCGGCGGAGCCTCCTTTGCCGAACGGATGGCACCGGCGCCGACACCTCCGGCATACGCAAGGATCTTCAGTAGCAGCATGAGCGGCGTGTAAACCGCCACCGCCCACCAGGCCGCCGTCACATCCAGCATGGTGGCAAGAAAGATGACGGCAAGCACGATGAGATCAATGATCACATGTCGGAGGGCGTTCATTGTGTCTGACTACTGAGCGATTGGGCGCGTTGATTGTCCGCAAGCGGCAGATCGAGCTGTACGGGAGCCAGCGGGAATGATACGCTGAACATACTTCCCTCCCCTTTTTTACTCTGCACTTCGATGGCGCCGTTCATAAGAAGAACGAGCCGCCGCGTGATGGCAAGCCCAAGGCCTGCTCCTTCGTGGCTGCGGGTAAGCCCGATGCTTTCCTGCTTGAACTCGTCGAAGAGCTGCGGCAGAAAGCCCGATTCGATGCCGAGCCCGGTGTCGATGATGTCGATTTGAGCTCGCATATCATCGGCCGAGAGCCGCACCTCCACCGAGCCTTCGTCGGTGAACTTTACGGCGTTGCCGATCAGGTTGTTGAGGATGATGTGGAGGGCGCCGCTGTCGACCATGCATTCGACCGGGTGAGGAGGCGTTTCCACCACCATCTCGAGATTTTTCTCTTCAGCCAGCGGCTGCAGGTAAGACGATATCTCATCGACCTCTCGGCAGATATCCAGCTTCTGCACTTCGAGCAGCATTTCGCCCGCTTCCAGCCGCGAGAGATCGAGCACGGCGTTGAGCGTGTCGAGCAGACGCCTGCCGCTTCTTACGATGAGGGATGCAAACTGGCGTTGCTCCGGAGGCACTTCCTCTTCCAGCAAAGTCGCAAATCCGATGATGCCCGTGAGCGGTGTGCGAACTTCATGGCTCATATTCGCAAGGAACGTCGTTTTGAGACGCGACATTTCCTCGGCGCGCTCTTTTGCGTCGAGCAGTTTAAGCTCGTACTGCTTGCGTTCAGACATGTCCATGGCGTACGTCACGATATGCCGCAGCTTACCGTCTTCATCCGGAACCGGCGTCGCCACGCGCACGAGATGACGGACCTGCCCATCGTCGCCCGGTACCGACTCTTCGAGCGAGGATGTCACACCCGTACGCAGAACTTTTTTCAGCCATTCCACGCGGGAGCGCAGAGCTTCCTTCGACACACCATCGTCGCGGTCTTCCACGTGACGGCCTATCAGGTTTGCACGAACCTCCGGATCAGGCGCCGAAATAGGATTGAGATAGGCGTAGCGCAGATCGGTATCGATGACGGCGATCTCGATTGGCAGTCGATTGAGTGTCTCTTCGTAGAATGATTTCAGCGCTGCAATTTCGCGCTTGGACTGCTCCGCAAGCGTAATGTCGAGTATCGTCCCAATTACGGCGGG
Source organism: uncultured bacterium (assembly GCA_965653075.1). Taxonomy (GTDB): domain Bacteria; phylum Bacteroidota; class Rhodothermia; order Rhodothermales; family CAZKDQ01; genus CAZRTY01. The sequence continues at coordinate 4,584 of CBFGYX010000044.1, read as the reverse complement.
TTCTCCGTCAATCTCGGTGATCGAGCCATGTACTTCGGCGATGAACTCTTCGCCGTTGAGCCTGTGTGCGCGGAGGGTGTAATGCACGTGCTCACCTTCTCCCCGGATTCGCATCTGCAAATTCTCTCTCACTGTTCGGCGGTCATCCGGCGCAACCAGATCCAGGACGGAGCGCCCGATGATATCACGAGACTCGCCACGCATCATCTCAAGGAAGCACGGATTGGCGTACGTGACGATCTCATCCTGAATGATGTAAATGCCAACGAGCGAGTGTTCAACCAGGGTGCGAAAACGTGTCTCGGCCTCTCGGCGCGCGCGCTCCGCCTTCCACATCGGCGTGATGTCACGTACGATGCCTAACACCTTGCCGTCGCCCATCGGCACGTAGCGTGCATCCAGTACGGTGTCATGTCCATTCACCTCCATCTGGAACTCCAGGTTGCGCGGCGATGAACGAGTAGCCGTTTCCTGAATGGTGGTCTGTATTCTCGCTCCTATCCCGTCGGGCATGAGATCCACAATGTTCCGGCCTCTTATCGTTTGGAAAGGCAGCAGATGGAGTTCGGGCGAGCGGGCGTGATAATCGACGATATTACCGTCTGCATCATGGATGAAAATGAGATCCGGGATCGCGCGGATGAGCGCCTGGGTCTCCGACTGCGAATCCCGAAGCGCCTTCATTGTGTGCTCTCGCTGCCGGAAGTTGTTGCGCACCATCCGCACGATTTCCATCCACGCCCCAATGAGCAGCACCAGGACGAGCGTCAGGAGAATGGGGAGGACAACATCGCGCCGGTTTTGCTGCGACCGGCGTTCGTCGAGAAAGTCATCGAGCCGACCGGTGAACTCCGCATGCGCAGCGCTAAACCGTGCGCGCGCTTCGAGATACGTGACCTCGTCGCTACCGGCGGCTTCGAGCATTCCACCGAACGCCTCAAGGACTTCGGTTGGCCCATCCGCTTCCGGCGCAATGGACTCCAGGCTGGCCAATCCATCATTGAGCCGTTTTTCGAAAAACTGTAGCACGCCTCGAAGACTTCGCGGCGGTACATCACCGGCGGCGTGGGCACGATCTAATCGCTCCGCCTCCAGCATCATTGCATCCAACGTGAGGCGCAATCCAAGTGCAACCTGCGGGACGTCGGATGCGCGCACAAGCTGCATCAACGCCTCGGTGTATTCCGAAACCAGCCTGCGGAAGCCGGCGCTGTTCGACGTCTCAAGCGCTTCCGATCGGTCGCCGTCCAGAGCCATTTCAATGATCTGCCGCTCGATGTTGACGATCTCCCGATTCAGCGCGATGGCGCGTTCGGCGGCTCCCCGGGCGAAATCGCTTTCCGCCGACCCGGCCGCGTCATGCAATGCGGCCACCAGTGCCGCAGAATGCTCCTCATATGCCTCATTCCAGAGCGCTTCCTGCGTATACACGACGGCTTGCCGAAAGCGCGAGGCACTCGTACCGTGGAACTCGATCCGATGAAGCACTTGCTCTGCTTCCGTGGTGAGAGCCCGCGTCTCTCGTGCATTCACGTACGCCGCCCACACCATGACGCCGACGATTCCCACCATCACCACCGTAAACGCAAGGCCAAAAGCGATAAGCCGTGACGATCTACGTAGTGTCCTGTGATCCTGCTCAGAAGAAGACATATGAATATATGAGCATCACAAAAAAATCAGGGCAATGAAAACGACCGCCCGCAATCCTGACCTCCGGCCTCATCCATTCGTCGATCCTTGATAATCGGCAGGCAGCCGGTAAGCTATAACGCGACCGTAATTTCTGCCCAAGGCCTCGATACGAAAACTACCTCTTCCCAAAACGTTCTTTACGATCCGATGCAGCTTCGTCGAGGATGCGCACGATGATAGCGAGTGTCTCGGACAGCACCTCAAAATCAATATTCAGCGGCGGTGCGATGCGGATGAGCGTATTGGAATGGAGCGTCCAGCCGAGCAAGACGCCTTCTTCCAAGCAGCGATTGACAGTGAACTCGGTAACGCCTCGGTTAGCGAGTTCGAGCCCGAGCAGGGCACCTTCGCCCCGGACTTCGCGGATGAGCGGATGTTGAAGTCGCTTGCGGATAATCCGGCCGATTTCCGTCGCCCGTTCGGGAAGATTCTCGCGGACGAGTACGCGAAGTGCGGCTAAGGCGGCCGCGCACGAGACCGGGTGACCACCAAACGTCGTGACATGGCTCAGAGGCGGATGATCCCGGAACGAGCCGAAGATTTCGGGGCTTGAGACGAACGCGCCCAACGGCATCCCGCCGCCCATCGCCTTGGCCATCGTGATGATGTCCGGCTCGATGCCCATCCCTTGAAACCTGAATAACGTGCCCGTCCGGCCAAAACCGGTCTGGATCTCATCGAATATCAGCAGTGCGCCGGTTTCCGTGCAACGCTCGCGGAGACGTTTTGCCCAGGCAGGCGACGGCACGTTGACACCACCCTCTCCCTGAATGGGCTCGGTGATGACGCAGGCTGTATGCTCGTTGATGGCATCCAGCGCGTCGACGTCATCAAACGGTATAAAATCGACGTTGGGAAGCAGCGGCAGGTAGGGGTCGCGGTAAACCTGGCGGCCGGTAACCGAAAGCGATCCTTGCGTGTCGCCGTGGTATGAGCGCTCGAACGCCACCATGCGCGAGCGTCCCGTATGCTTCTTCGCGAGCTTCAAGGCGCCTTCGTTGGCCTCGGTGCCCGACATCGTGAAGTACACCACGCTCAGAGGTGGCGGCAACATCTCGGCGATCAGCGCTGCCAGGTCGACCTGCGGCGCCTGGATCATTTCGCCGTAGACCATCACATGCATGTAGCGGTCTACCTGATCCTTTACCGCCTGAACGACATCGGGATGCCGATGCCCGAGCGATGAAACGGCAATCCCGCTGATGAAGTCGATGAGGCGGCGGCCGTCATCCAAATAAATGAACGGGCCCTCGGCGCGGTCGACCTGCAGTCCAAGCGGGAAGTTGCTCGTCCAAGCGACGTGGCGACCGAAATTGATCTGAAGAGACGGCATGACACACGAGGTATAGACTTCAGCGCGGTGTAAGATCGACCACCGATCTGCACAACCGCTCAACAATATCCTGGTGATGCGAAGCCAGTATAACGATCCCGCCGCGATCTACGAAGTTGCCGACCAAGGTCTCTGCCGCACGGCGCGTTTCGGCGTCCAGAGCCCGGAACGGCTCATCCAGAACGAGAATTCGCGGTTGGCCAATTAGCGCCGCCGCGATCTGAACCTTCTTCGTCATCCCACTCGAATACGAGCCCAGCAAGGTATTCCGGCGCTCATCAAGAAGAAGGGCATCAAGAGCTTCATCAATACCGGACCGCCCGATCGCGCTATACGTCCCCCGCTCGCGCGCAACCCATTCCAGCAGTTCCACCGCACTGAGATGAGGGGGAAGGTCGCCGGAATCATCCACATAACCCACGCTGCGTAGATAGGCGAGCGGCTTCTGGTGGATGGGGAGGTTGCCGTAGCGAACCTCGCCGTCGGAGGGAAAGGCCAGCGTAGTAAGAAGACGGATGAGGGTGGTTTTTCCTGATCCGTTCGGACCCGCAAGAGCCGTCGCGGTGCCCGGCTCGAAGGTGTGCGTAAAGCCGTTGATGACGGGGCGTCCCCGGCCGTATCGCTTGGTGAGATTCGTGCAGACGAGGGATTCAGGCATGGAGTCGGAGTCGGCGGCCTTCGCCCATTTGAGTGATGACGAAGGCAAGTATGAACGCAAGTAAACCGTCGATAGCGGCCCAGATCAACACATCCGTCCACGTAAAAACAGATGTAAAAAGTGCGAGCCCCGTCAGACTCAGCACCCACGGCAGCGTCCAGCGAATCGACGCAAGGAATCGAACGAACGTCCACCCAGCCACGCGATGCATCGTCACGTGGATTGGCGGACCCGCCCCCGCACCCAACAATCCGGGCGCGGCGTTTTTAAGAATTACGACGAGCAGCAATGGTGCGAGCAGCGATTGACCCGATTCCGCCGAGAACGCAATCAGCCAGATAAAGACGTGAGCTGCGGCGATGAGGCGCCCCAGAGGCAGTCGCCGGTCGAACTGAACGAGAAGCGCCCAGACGGCCGGCCGATAGCGTTCCAGCGAATCGACGCAAGGAATCGAACGAACGTCCACCCAGCCACGCGATGCATCGTCACGTGGATTGGCGGACCCGCCCCCGCACCCAACAATCCGGGCGCGGCGTTTTTAAGAATTACGACGAGCAGCAATGGTGCGAGCAGCGATTGACCCGATTCCGCCGAGAACGCAATCAGCCAGATAAAGACGTGAGCTGCGGCGATGAGGCGCCCCAGAGGCAGTCGCCGGTCGAACTGAACGAGAAGCGCCCAGACGGCCGGCCGATAGCGTTCCGGCGACCAGTAAACGGCGTCGTATGAGATGGCGGGCCGCACGTCGTGCCTGAGCCCACCGTGCATGCGGAACAACTCACTGAAGAACGCCTGCGAGCGAAAGAGTTCGGCATCGAATATCGGGTAGAGCCAGAGCAGCGCGGCACCGGCGATGGCGATCATTAGACCCGGCACCAGCAATGCCGAAGCGCCGGAC